>JALYXH010000104.1 GCA_030947185.1 Actinomycetota bacterium
CATGCGCGACTACATCCACTGGGCCAACCTCGGCGCACTGTGCGAGTTCCTCGCCCAGCCCGACAACCGGGTCACCCTCGCCGACGAGACCGACCGGCACGGCCTGCCGGTCGCGCACTTCAGCTACGCCCAGTGCGACAACGACAGGGCCATGCTCACAGCCGCGCGCACGCAGATGGAGCAGATCCTCACCGCAGCCGGCGCCGAGGAGGTCATCACCATCGAGCGCTACGCCCACCTCGTCGGCGGAGCTCGGATGGGTGCCGACGAGGCAACCGGCGTTGTTGATGCCGATCTGCAGTCCTTCGCCGTCCCGAACCTCTACATCACCGAACGGCAGCACCCTGCCGACACAAGGCGCCGCCAACCCGGCCCTGACCATCATGGCCGTCACCGCCCGGGCGGCAGACCGTTTGACCAGCGGCGGCTGACGCGGACGGCACCGTTGGCAAGCGACTTGTCGGCACCTATCGCGTGCCGACGGCTGGGCTCGAGTCGGACGGAACAGCCAGCTGGGAGGCCACTGCTGGCCCGAACCAACGCCCCGTTGGGCATCGACAACGCCTGCGCTTGCTGTCGTCTGCTCTGTTCACGAAGTCAGGATCCCCGGCTGCTGACTCTCTTGAAAGCCGCGAGGACGTGCAGGTCAGGGCCTCGATCGACAGATCGAGGCCCTGACTGCTGTTTGCCGGTCCTAGCGTGACGGGCTCGGTGACGGCGTCGGCTTGGCCGCCGGCATCGAGGCTGCTGCCGCCTTCGCGATCGCCGCCTTGAGCCGGTCCTGCGCCGCGCCGTACTTCGCGAAGTCGCCGGCCTTCAGCGCCGCATCGGCGTCGGCAAGCGCCTGCCGGGCGTCGTTGAGCGCGGCGGCCAGCTCAGGGGTGGCCACCCCTGCGCCCGGCTGACCTGCGGCAGGCGGCGGCGGCGTCGTCCCCGGCCCAGGCGCGACGGCGCCCGACGACCCCTGGAAGACCGCGTCCAGCGCCTTCTGCAGGGTGCTCTCGAAGCCGATGTCGTTGCCGAAGCTGACCAGCACGCGCTGCAGGAGCGGGAACGACTCTCCCCCGGCGCCCTTGACGTAGACCGGCTCGACGTAGAGCAGTCCACCGCCCACCGGCAGCGTCAGCAGGTTGCCGAGCACGACCTGCGAGCCGCCGCTGCGCAGCAGGCTCAGCTGCGAGGACACGGTGGTGTTGGACTCGAAGGCGTTGGCCACCTGCCCCGGCCCGTTGATCGTCGTGTTGCGTGGCAGCTGCAGCACCCGGATCTTGCCGTAGTCCGAGCCGGCCGCACTCGACACCGAGACGAACGACGCCAGGTTGGGCCGCTTGTTCGCGACAAGAGCTGACGTGAGCGAGAAGGTCGGTGCCGGCTGCCCCGGCATCTGCAGCGTGAGGTAGTACGGCGGCTGGTCCGTCGTACCCCCGCTCTTGGTCGGGTCCGGCGGGACCTTCCAGAAGTCCTGGCCGGTGTAGAACGCCCGGGGGTCGTCCACGTGGTACTTCGTCAGGAGCTGACGCTGGACCTTGAACAGGTCCTCGGGATAGCGCAGGTGCGCGAGCAGCTCCGGGCTGATGGCCGACTTCGGCTGGACCGTCCCCGGGAACGTCTTCTTCCAGGTCTTCAGAACGGGGTCGGACTCGTCCCAGGTGTAGAGCGTGACCGTCCCGTCGTAGGCGTCGACGGTGGCCTTCACCGAGTTTCGGATGTAGTTGATCTCGTCCTGCGGCTGGCGGGCGACGGCGGAGGACGTCTGCGTCGTGGTGTCGGCGGTCGCCTGGTTGAGCGTCGTGCGCTGCGAGTAGGGGAAGCCGTCACTGGTCGTGTACCCGTCGACGATCCAGAGGATCTTGCCGCCGACCACTGCCGGGTAGGGGTCGCCGTCGAGCTGGAGGTAGGGCGCCACCTTCTTCACCCGTTCGCGCGGTGAGCGGTCGTAGAGGATGCGCGACTGCGGGTTGAGTGCGCCCGAAAGGAGCAGGTTCTTCTCGCCGAAGTGCACGGCGTAGATCAGCCGGCGCAGTGTCGAGCCGATCGGCACCCCGCCCTTCCCGGCGTAGGTGTTGTTGACCTGGCCGTTGCCGGTGTCGCTCGGCCGGTCCAGCTCACGCGGTACGGCGCTGCCCGGGGCCCCGACGACGGAGTACGCCGGTGAGCTCTCGCCGAAGTAGATGCGCGGCTCGAACTCCCCCAGCTGCCCGGTCGGCGGGATGTCCTTCTCGAAGTACGACGGGCGGCCGTCGGGCTCGACGCCGTTGCCCGGCGCGCCCACGAAGCCGAAGCCGTGGGTGTAGACGAGGTGCTGGTTGATCCAGTTGTTCTGGCCGGCACCAATTCCTGCCAGGTTGAGCTCGCGTGCCGCCACCACGGTGTCCTGGACCTTGCCGCTAATCGAGTAGCGGTCGATGTCGAGCGTCTGCGGGAAGCCGTAGAAAGCCCGCACCTGCTGGGTCTGCTCGAACGTCGCCTGCAGCAGGTTGGGGTCGAGGAGCCGGATCTCGGGAATGGTGGCCGCGTCGGCGGACAGCTGGCCGCTGCTGGCCGTCGTGGTGGCCGTGTAGTCGCGGGTCTCCACGACGTCGGGCGTCAGTCCGTAGGCGAACTGGGTGGCCGCGATGTTGCGCCCGATGTAGGGCGCCTCCTTGTCGGCCTCGTTGGGCGTGACCGAGAAGCGCTGGATCGCGAACGGGTACAGGCCGCCGATCACCACTGCCGAGAGCACGAGCAGCGCGAAGGCGGCCGAGGGCAGCAGCCAGCCGCGCGAGAAGACGTTGGCGAAGAAAAGGGCGGCGCAGATGATCGCCACCAGCACAAGGATCGTCTTGGCCGGCAGCACTGCGTTGACGTCGGTGAACGACGGGCCGGTCACCACCCCGCGGGGGGAGAAGGCGAGCCCGTAGCGGTCGAGGAAGTAGGCGGCTGTCTTGAGCAGGACGAAGAACCCGAGCAGCACGGACAGGTGCGCCCGCGCCGAGGCGCCAACCTTCTCGCCAGGAGTCTGCAGCCGGACGCCGCCGAACAGGTAGTGGGTGATCGCCGCGGCGATGACGGACAGCACCACGGCCGAGAACAGGAAGCCCAGCACGAAGCGCTGGAAGGGGTAGGTGAAGGCGAAGTAGGAGACGTCCCGGTGGAACTGGGCGTCCTTCGTGCCGAACGAGGAGCCGTTGCGCCACAGCAGCCACGTCTGCCACCGGCCGGCCGCCGACAGGCCGGCAAACAGTCCGAACACGGCGGCCACCGCGCTCAGCAACAGGCCCACCCTCGGTTCGATGAGCACGCGGTAGCGCTCGAGGTTCTGCTGCTCGATCGACATCGGCCGGAATGGCGGTCGCAGCCGGTAGGCAATGGCCACGTTCGTGCCGACGACGACCGCCATCAGGACACCGAAGACGAGGAACAGCAACAGCTTCGTCCGCAGCACGGTGCTGAACACCTTGGCGAAGCCGACGGAGCGGAACCACAGCAGGTCGGTGTACAGGCCGATCAGGCTGCCGAGGATCACCAGCGCGACCACCAAGAGCACGGCCACCGGGATGAGGAGCCGCTGGCGGCGGCCCAGGTGCGGCAGGGTCGGGCGGTTCGCCACGCGTGTGCTCCAAGCTGGCATCGGATTCGAGCTGGCATCGGGTCGAGCCGGTCGGGACGCGGGCGCCGGTCGGCTCCGGGTTCCCCTCAGCCCAACTTACCTGGCCGGCCGCCGGTTCCCTGCGGGCGCGAGGATGGTGGCATGACCCCGGCAGCTCCGCGAAGCCTGATCGTCACCGTCGTGGAGATCGAGCGGCATGTCGCCGAGCTCGGCTGGGAACAGCCGCCGCGGCTCTACGCGCTTGTCGACACGGCCGAGCTGGCCGGCCAGCAGCCGCAGCTCGCCGCCCTGCTCGGCATCACGCCGGGCACCGCTCCCCCCGGCTCACTGACCCCGGTCGAGCAGGACGAGCTGCCCCGCGAGTCGATTGACACCGTCCTGGCCGGCGTCGCCTGGCCGCCCGAAGTCCTCGGCTGTGCCCTCGTCCAGGAGGTGCTGGTGCTGCCGCCGTCAGTCGAACAGGCAGCCGCACCGGAGGACGGCGGTGCCGACTGGGCCGCCGGCCATCCGGACAAGCGCGACGTACGCCTCGTCGTGGGGGTGCTCCGCGACGGCAGCACGGCCTGCGCCCTGCGGCTGCGTTCCGCTGCTGGGCCGGACGGCAGCGCGTCGAGTGAGGACGAGGTGCTCACCGGACCCGACCTGGCACCCAACCTCTCGGCAGCCCTGCTGGCGACGCTGGACTGACCGGCGTCTGGACCGAACGGTCGGCTCAGGCGGGTCAGCCGGCCGGGAGGTCCAGCGCGACCTCGGTCCCGCCGCCGGCCAGCGCCGTGACGGACAGAGTCCGGTGCAGCCGGGCCGCCAGCCGACGCACGTACAGCAGCCCGACGCCCAGCCCGGCGCCGCCCTCCCCGGCCCGGCGCCCGAGCAGGGCATCGGCCACCGCCGGGTCCAGACCCGCGCCGGAGTCACGTACGCCGATCCGCACGACGCCGCCCGGCCTGGTTTGCGCGACCAGCAGCACCGGACTACCCGCAGTGGAGAAGCGCAGGGCGTTGTCGAGGAGCTCGTCGAGGATCTTGGCCAGCCAGACGGGGTCGGCCATGACGGCGCCGACGGCCGCGTCGATGTCCAGCCCGAGGTCACCGGCGCGGTCGCCGCCCCGTCCTTGCCAGTTCGCCAGCCGTTCGTCGAGCAACGAGCCGACGCCGACCGACCGGTCGGCCACCACTGCCCGCCCGGACTCGAGCGCCGAGATCTCGACGACCAGGTCGATCACCCGAGCCAGCCGCAAGGTCGAGGCGAGGATGGTGTCGGCGTAGCTGGCGATCTTCTCGGCCGGGAGGTCCGGGTGCCGGCGCAAGATCTCGGCGTACCCGCGGATGGGGGTCAGTGGGGTCCGCAGCCCGTGGCTCACGGCGGCCAGGAACGCCTCCTGGGCCGGTGGCTCGGCCACCTGCGTCAGCCCCCGCAACCGGGAGGCGAGCCGCCGGTCCTCAGCTGTTCGAGCGCGCCGAGGGCTCCGGCGAGGTTGACGACCTTGACCAGGCGGAGCCCCGTCGGGGTGGCCCCGGCCAGCTCCGCGCAGTTCTCTGCCGGTGTCAGGAAGACCGTCGCACCCTGCTGCCTCGCCGCGATCACCTTCTGCTTGATGCCGCCGATCGGCCCCACCTTGCCCGCGTCGTCGATCTCGCCGGTGC
>JALYXH010000121.1 GCA_030947185.1 Actinomycetota bacterium
GAGCCGGCGCGGCCGGCGGAGCAGGGGTGGCCGGCGGAGCAGGGGTGGCCGGCGGAGCAGGCGCGGCCGGCTCCTCGGCCACCGTCAGTCGCTGGACCAGCCGGGCAACCGGTGCGGACTCCGGCTCCGGCTCGACGACGATCTGCAGGGGGATGCCGGACAGGGCAGCCTCGTACGCCGCCAGCGCCGCCTGCCGGGTGAGCAGCTGGGACACGCCCTCGGTGGTGGAGTCCTGCGAGTGCACGGCCACCAGGCCGCGCTCGACCAGGTCCGCCAGCGTCTGGACGACGCCGAACTCGCCCCACCCGCTGAGGGCCACCAGGTCGGTCACCGTGCGCCGGCCGTCGACCAGCGCCAGCAGCAGCCACTCGTCCTTGCTCACCGCAGGGTCGGCAGCCGGGCTCAGCACGAGGACGAGCGCCGTGTCCGAGGACGGGATGGTCTCGGCCAGCGTGGCCCACTCCTCGAGCCGGCGGCGGCCCTCGGTCACCACCTCCTCGACAGAGGACGACGCTCCGAGCTCGTCCGGGTTGGCCTCGTCGATGACGAAGGCGAAGTCGCCCTCGCTCCAGCGCAGCAGGTCGAGGACGGCGTCGACGCAGTGGTCGGCGGCGGCAGCGCGCAGGGCGGTCTCGTCGACCGCGCCGGCGTCGCGCAGCGCCCGGCCCAGGCCGACGGCTTCGTCGTTGGACGCCCGCTCCAGGGCGGCCGCGAGCGCGTCGTCGTCGATGCGCCCGGCGCCGACCAGCCGGCGGGCCAGAGACTGGCGCGCGATGTCGGAGCTGGCCCCGGTGACCGCACCGTCAGCCAGGTAGACGACACCGCGCTGGGTGACACCGCTCGCCGACCGGCTCAGGTGCAGGGCGCCGGTCTTCTTGGTGTAGCTGAGCAGCTGAAAGATGTCGGGCAGGCTGAACGCGTCGAGCGAACCTTCGAGTCTCACGACCGGATCCCGTTTCTGTGAAGGGACCGACGGGACTAGGACCAGGCCGGGGGCTCGCCCGGCAACACGCTGGCGCTCGCCGAGTACGACGTCCATGCGGCCGGCTCGAGCGGGCCTGCCTGCATCGGCGCGACCGCCTGCACGGGCGCGACCGGCTGCACCGGCGCGGCGGGCGCGGAGCTGTACTGCGGCATCCACTCGTCGCGGCCGGCCGGCTGCTCGTCGTACCCGGCCTCGGCATCCTCGGTCCGCAGCACGTCGGCGACGGCGGCGGCGGCCCGGCGGACCTCGAACAGCATCATGCCGACCTTGGCGCCGGCGGCGGCGACCGCGACCAGCACCGCTTCGTTGTCAGCCGAGATCAGGAAGACGGTGCCGGTCTCGCCCTCGATGTAGACCTGCGACAGATCGCCGCGGCCGAGGCTCTGGGTGGCCCGCTCACCGAGGGAGAGCAGGGCGGCGCTCATCGCGGCGACCCGGTCCTCGTCCATGCTGGCGGGCAGGGCTGCGGCCATGGGCAGTCCGTCGAAGGAGACGACGGCGGCGGCCTCGAGCTCGGGCGTCTGGCGCAGCAGGTCCGAGATCACCCGGTCCAACCGGTCGGAGCGGCTCGCCCCGGAGGAGGCCGCAACGGCACCGACGGGCTGCTCGGACATGGCACACCTTTCTTCGACGGCCCCGGGGACCTCACCTGGCGACCCGGCGTGCCTCTCCGGATCCCATCGGCCGAGGCGGCCGGTTGCTTGAACCCCGACGCCACGGGGCGCCGCCCCGCGGGTGGGGTCAGGCGCGCTGCTGCAGAGCCCGCTCGCCGGCCGCCCGCATGGCCGCGACCGGAGGTGTCCGGCCGGTCATCGCCTGCACCTGCTCAGCCGCCTGGGCGACCAGCACCGACAGGCCGCCCACGACCGGAGCCCCGCTCGCCCGTGCCGCCGCGGCCAGCCGGGTCGGCCAGGGCGCGTAGACGACGTCCAGCAGCGGCACCCCGTGCGGCCACGGATCGGCCGGTCCGTGGGAGACCAGCTCGTCGAAGGCTGCGGCCGGCGTGGTCGCCACCACGACATCCGCGCCGGCCAGCACCGTGCCGGCCCGCTCCCATCGGGCCACGTCCACCGTCAGCCCGATCGCCTCGGCTGCTCCCCGCAGCGGACCGACGCGGCCCGGGTCGCGGACCAGGACTGTCACGGACTCCGCGTGCCGGGCGAGCAGGGCCGCCAGCGCGGCGCGGGCGGTGCCGCCGGCACCGAGGACCACCGACCGCTCCGGTCGTAGCACTCCCAGCTCATCGAGAGCGGCAGCGATGCCGGCGACGTCTGTGTTGAGACCCCGCCGGCGGGTACCCAGCAGCACCGTGTTGACCGCCCCCACCTTCGTCGCGAGGTCCTCGACGTCGTCCAGCAGCGCCAGCACGGCTGTCTTGAGCGGCATCGTGAGCGACAGCCCGGCGTACGACGGGTCGGCGCCGAGCCGGTCGAGCGTCGCCGCCAGCTCAGGCTCGGTGCACTCGACCGCTCTGTAGGCCCAGTCGAGACCGAGCTCGGCATACGCCGCCCGGTGCAGCACCGGCGAGAGCGAGTGCGCGATGGGCGACCCCAGCACGGCGGCTCGCCGGCTAGCCACTGCTCACCGGCGGGCCGCCTCACCCTGCTTCTTCAGCCGCAGGAACTCGTCGTAGTTGTCGGTGAAGGCGGAGTTGCCCGCCTTGTCGATGGTGACGAAGTAGATGAAGGGTCCGGGCGTCGGGTTCAGCGCAGCCTCGATGGCCTGCTGCCCCGGGTTGCTGATCGGCGTGGGCGGCAGACCCATCACGCGGTAGGTGTTGTACGGCGAGTCGACCTTGATGTCGGTCAGCGACAGGTTGCCCTTGGGCACGGGCAGCGCGTAGTTGACGGTCGAGTCGAACTGCAGCGGCATCCCCTTGTCGAGCCGGTTGTAGACGACCCGGGCCACCTTGCCGAAGTCGGCGCTGACCGCCGCCTCTTTCTCGATCATGGAAGCGACGATGAGGACGTCGTACGGCGAGCGGTCGATCGCCTTCGAGCGGGCCTCGATGCCGGTGGCTGCGGCGGCGTCGTCGTAGCGCCCCACCATCGTCTTCAGCGCCTGCACGGCCGTCGTACCGGGACCGAACTGGTAGGTCGCCGGGAACAGGAACCCTTCGAGCCGTCCCTTGGCGTACGCCGGGAGTGCCAGCTTCGACGGGTCGGCGGCCGCCTCCTTCAGGTCGGCAGCGGGAATCTCGGAGTTGGCGGCGATCGTGTCCAGGATCTGGGCGGCCCGCATCCCTTCCGGGATGGTCACCTTGGTCTTGAGCTTGGCGGCCGGGTCGAGCAGCAGCGAGACGGCGGACTGCGCGCTCATGTGCCGGCGCAGGCGGTAGAAGCCGGGCTGGACCGACTTCGCCTGCGGCACCGCTGCGGCCGCCTTGCGGAACGCGCCTTCGCTGCGAACCACACCCTTGCCGGCCAGGGCCGCGCCGACGTCGCCGAGGGAGTCGCCCTGTCGCACCTGGACGACGGCCTCGCCACTACCCGGACCCGTGTAGTCGGGTGCGGTGCTCAGCCCGCCGAACACCGCGCGCGCAGCGAGCACGATGGCCAGGACCAGCGTGACGATCACTGCTATGACGAGCAGGGCGCGGCCGCGTCTGGTTGCCCGGGTCCGCCGGGGCGGGGCCCCCGCCGGGACGATGGTCCGCGTCACGGGCTCGACCCCTGCGTCGAAGGCCGGCCGGCGTCCAGGGCGCTCTGCAGGATCAGGGCGGCGGCGGCCTGGTCGATGACCGCCCGCTGGCCGCGGGCGCGGACACCGCCCACGCGCAAGCCGCGCTCGGCCGCCACGGTGCTGAGCCGCTCGTCGACCAGACGGACCGGGACCGGCGCGATCCGGCGGCTCAGGGCATCGGCGTAGCCGCGGGCCGCGGCGGCGGCCCGGCCGTCCCGCCCGGACAGCGAGCGGGGCAGCCCGACGACGACCTCGACGACGGAGCGCTCCCCCACCAGCTCGGCCAGCGCGTCGAGGTCGCTGCCACGCTTGACGTCGCGGGCCAGCGTGACCAGTGGAGTGGCCAGCAGGCCGTCGTCGTCGCTGACGGCGACACCAACGCGCACCGAGCCCACGTCCACGCCCAGCCAGACCCCGTGCCTCAGCGTGATGCCGCTCACCCGGCCGACCCGGTCCGACCGACCGCGGCACGCAGGTGGTCCAGGGCGGCGCCGACGGCCTCCGGCTTGGTGCCGCCACCCTGGGCGACGTCGGCCTTGCCACCGCCACCGCCACCGAGGATCGGGGCGACCTCTGCTACGAGCGAGCCTGCCGACAGTCCGCGAGCCCGAGCGGTCTCGTTCACCGCAACCACCAGCACCGGCCGGTCCTTGACCACCGCGACGACGGCGACAACGGCCGGCCGGCCACCGTCGATGCGGCCGCGGACGTCGAGTGCCAGCCGGCGGACGTCGTCGGCGCTGGTGCCATCCGGTGCGTGGTACGTCGCCACCGCCACCCCGTCGACGTCGGTGGCGCCGGCGGCCAGCCCGGCGGCTGCCTGCAGAACGGCACCCGCGCGCAGCCGGTCCAGCTCCTTCTCCGCCTCGCGCAGCCGGGCGACGACGGCGGCGACCCGGTCCGGCAGCTCGACGGCCGGCACCTTGAACGACTCAGCCAGCTGCGAGACCAGCAGGTGCTCGCGGGCCAGGAACCGGAACGCATCGAGCCCGACCAGTGCCTCGACCCGACGTACGCCGGCGCCGATCGAGGACTCGGTGAGGATCTTGACCAAGCCGAGCTGGCCCGAGGACGTGGCGTGCGTGCCGCCGCACAGCTCGCGGGCGTAGTCGCCGATGTCGACGACCCGCACGGCGTCGCCGTACTTCTCCCCGAACAGCGCCATCGCGCCCAGCCGGCGCGCCTCGTCCTGGGTCGTCACGAACGCCGTGACCGGCAGGTTCTCCACCAGGACCGCGTTGACCTCGTCCTCGACGTCGCGCAGGACCGCAGGGTGCACCGCCTCGGGCGAGGCGAAGTCGAAGCGCAGCCGACCCGCGTCGTTGAGCGAGCCGGCCTGGGTGGCCGACTCGCCGAGCAGGCCGCGGACGGCTCGGTGGATCATGTGGGTTGCGGTGTGCGCCCGGCTGATCGCGGCCCGCCGCTCGGTGTCGACCTCGGCGGCAGCGAGCGCGCCGACAACCACCGCGCCGGAGAGCACCCGGGCCCGGTGCACGACCAGGTCGGGCAGCGGCCGCTGGACGTCGTAGACCTCGAGCTCCGCACCGTCGACGCGGATCCGGCCGTGGTCGGGCAGCTGGCCGCCCGCCTCGGCGTAGAACGGGGTGCGATCGAGGACCAGCTCCACCTCGTCGCCGGCACCGGCGTCGCCGGCCGGCTCACCGTCGCGCAGCAGCCCGCGCACCGAGCCCTCGCCGGTAACCGCCTCGTAGCCGGTGAACACGGTGGCGCCGGCCTGCTCGAGCAGACCCCGGTAGGCAGAGACGTCGACATGACCTGTCTTCTTGGCCACGTTGTCGGCCTTGGCCCGTTGCCGCTGGTCGGCCATCAGCCGGCGGAACCCGTCCTCGTCGACGCGCAGCCCCTGCTCGGCCGCCATCTCCAGCGTCAGGTCGATCGGGAAGCCGAACGTGTCGTGCAGTGCGAAGGCGCGCTCCCCGGACAGGGTCGCACCGCCGGCCCCGCGGGTCTCGGCCACCGCCGTGTCGAACAGCGTGGTCCCGGTGCGCAGTGTCGACAGGAACAGCTCCTCCTCGCGGACCGCCACCCGCTCGACCCGCTCGCCGTCGCTCACCAGCTCGGGGAACGACGGGCCCATCGTGGTTCGCACCGCCTCGACCAGGGACGCCAGCACCGGCGCCTCGGCACCGAGCAGGCGCGCGCTGCGGACGGCGCGGCGCAGCATCCGGCGCAGCACGTAGCCGCGGCCCTCGTTGCCGGGCACGACTCCGTCGGCGATCAGCACGACAGTGGTCCGGGCATGCTCGGCGACGACGCGGAGCAGCACATCGGAGCGCTGAGCCGCGCCGTAGGCCACCCCGGTCAGCTCCGAGGCGCGGTCGAGCAGCGGGCGGAGCAGGTCGATCTCGTAGACGTTGTCGACGTCCTGCAGCACCAGTGCCATCCGCTCGATGCCCATGCCGGTGTCGATGTTCTTGCTGGGCAGCTCGCCGAGGATCGGGTAGTCGTAGCCGGCGCCGGGACCGCGGACGTACTGCATGAAGACGAGGTTCCAGACCTCGAGGTAGCGGTCCTCGTCGGCGACCGGCCCACCCTCCCGGCCGTACGCCGGACCGCGGTCGTAGTAGATCTCGCTGCAGGGGCCGCACGGGCCCGGCACGCCCATCGACCAGTAGTTGTCCTCCTTGCCCCGGCGCTGCACCCGCTCCGGCGGCAGGCCGACGACGTCGGTCCAGATCGCCGCCGCCTCGTCGTCGTCGAGATAGACGGTCGCCCACAGCCGTCCGGGGTCGAACCCGTAGCCGCCGTCGGCGCGCGACGCCGTCAGCAGCTCCCAGGCGTAGGGGATCGCCTTGTCCTTGAAGTAGTCGCCGAAGGAGAAGTTCCCCGCCATCTGGAAGAAGGTGAGGTGCCGGGTCGTCGTGCCGACGATGTCGATGTCGGGGGTGCGGATGCACTTCTGGATGCTGGTCGCCCGCGGGTAGGCCGGCGCGACGTCGCCGAGAAGGAACGGCTTGAACGGCACCATCCCGGCGTTGACCAGCAGCAGGGTGGGATCGGCCGCGATCACCGAGGCCGACGGCACGACGGTGTGCCCCCGGTCGGCGAAGAAGGTGGTGAACCGGTCGCGGATCTCCTGCGACTGCATCAGAAGGTGCCCCTGGGCATCAGCGCGAGGCGACGGTGTGCACGTCGACCACGTCGTGGCTGCCGTCGAGACCCAGCTCGGCGCGCAGCACCTGCTCGCGCTCGTTCATCGCCTCGACCACCTGCTCGGCGAACTCGCGGATCGCCTCGCCGATGCCGCCGGCCGAGCCGGCCAGGCGGTCGCCGATGCTGCCGGCGGAGAACGCCTGCGCCGTCTTGGAGATCTTGCGCACGATGAGGACTCCGGCCGTGGCGCCGAGGGCGACGTAGAAGAGCCGGCGCATCAGGCCCCCCGCCCGGCTCGGCGGCTGGCGCGGGCAGCGGTCTTGTCGGCCTTGGCCGTGGCCTTCATCCGCTTCTCCAGGTCGGCCCGGCTGCGGTTGCCCGCCGCTCGGCGTACGCCGTAGGAGAACGCCGCGACCTTGACCACCGGTCCGCCGAGGGTCGCCGCGAACAGCGACGCCAGCGCGGAGATGTTGCCGGTCATCGACTGCACGTTGGCGGTGATGGCGTCCACCCGCTGCAGCTCGACGTTGACCTGGGTGACCGAGGTCGTCACCTCGCCCAGCAGCGGCACCGTCTGGTCGGCGATGCCGGCGACGAGCTTGCGGGCCTCGCCGAGCACCTGACCGAGCTTGACCAGCACGAATGCCAGGAAGAGCACGAGGATCGCCCAGAACACCGCGGCGATGATGCCCGCGACCTGTCCACCAGTGAGCATGTGCCGGTCCGCTCCTTGCTAGGGGGCCGTCGCGGGAGACGACGGTCGCTCGGTGTTCCCTGCGGTGTCGCTGGTCCTGCCCTGCCCACCGCCGTACGCCGACACCTCGTCGTCGCCCGGCGGCACCGGTGTGCAGCGCGGCCGGAACCCGGCCACGTCCGGCTCGGCCGTGGTGCTGCCCCGCACGACCGCCCGCAGCCTGGCCAGGCGCTCGTGCACCGCCTGCTCGGCTCCGTGGTCGGTCGGCGAGTAGTACTCCCGGCCGACGAGGACGTCCGGCGGGTACTGCTGGGTGACCGTGCCGCCCGGGAAGTCGTGAGGATATCGGTAACCGCGGCCGTGCTCGATCCGCGCTGCTCCGGCGTAGTGGCCATCGCGAAGGTGAGCCGGCACCGGGCCGAACCGGCCGGCCCGGACGTCGGCCGCCGCCGCGTCGATCGCGGCGATCACCGCGTTGGACTTCGGCGCCAGCGCGAGGTGGATCGCGGCCTGGGCGAGGTTGAGCCGGGCCTCGGGCAAGCCGATGAGATCGAGCGCCTGGGCCGCGGCGACGGCGACCTGCAGGGACGTCGGGTCGGCGAGCCCGATGTCCTCACTCGCCAGCACGACCATCCGGCGGGCGATGAACCGCGGGTCCTCCCCCGCCTCGACCATCCGGGCCAGGTAGTGGACCGTCGCGTCCGGGTCGCCGCCGCGCATGCTCTTGATGAAGGCGCTGATCACGTCGTAGTGCTGGTCGCCGTCGCGGTCGTAGCGGACCGCCGCCCGGTCCACCGACGCCTCGAGGGTCTCGAGGTCGAGCTCGCTGCTACCGGCAGAGGCGGCCCCGCCGGCGCCGGCTTCCAGCGCGGTCAGGGCCCGCCGCGCGTCACCGGCCGCGATCCGCACCAGATGGTCGAGCGCGTCGTCACTGACCGTGACTGCGCTGCGCAGCCCCCGCTCGTCGGTGAGCGCCCGGCGTACGACGGAGCGGATGTCGTCGTCGGTCAACGGCTCGAGGGTGAGCAGCAGGGAGCGCGACAGCAGCGGTGCGACGACCGAGAAGAACGGGTTCTCGGTGGTGGCGGCCACGAGGGTGACCCAGCGGTTCTCGACGGCTGGCAGCAGCGCGTCCTGCTGGGTCTTGGAGAACCGGTGCACCTCGTCGATGAACAACACGGTCTGCGCGCCGGAGAACCCGAGCGTACGGCGGGCCTCCTCGATGACGGCCCGGACGTCCTTCACCCCTGCCGAGACTGCGGACAGCTCCACGAAACGCCGTCGGGTGGCCTGGGCGACGACGTAGGCCAGCGTGGTCTTGCCGGTGCCGGGCGGCCCCCACAGCAGCAGCGACAGCGCGCCGTCGCCGTCGACGAGCCGGCGCAACGGGGTACCCGGACCGAGCAGGTGCGCCTGGCCGACCACCTCGTCGAGCGTGCGCGGGCGCATGCGGACGGCCAGCGGCGCGATGTCGGCCTCCGCCTCCCGCGCCGCGGCGTCGAACAGGCTGTCCGCGGCCATCTGCCCAGCCTAGTGCGGGCGACTGCCGCAGTGGCCCGGCTGTTCAGCCGGCCGGAAGCACCGCTGCCGGGACCGGCGCGTCCCAGGCGGAGCCGCCGACCCGGCCGCCCAGCTCTGGACAGTCCGGGGCGAAGGTGCCCCAGCTGCACTCCCAGCCGGGCACCACCCAGTCGTGCAGCATCCAGACGTCGACCAGTGGTGTCTTGCGGCCACCCAGAGCAGCGCACCCCGCCGGCGTCGAGGCCTCCGAGCCGATCACCACGGTGCCGGCGATGCACAGGCCGCCGTTGGCGTTGTGCTGGTGCCACACGTCGTTGGGGCCGGCGAACCCCTCCGGCGCCCCACCCGGGTGGTAGACGAGGTAGCTGAGCCCCACCAGTCGTGATGTGGGCGCGGTGCCGTCGAAGAGCAGCTCGGACGGCGCAGCGGGGTCGAAGGCCAGCGCGCGCCGGTAGTTGGTGTAGTGCGCACCGATGCACGGCACATAGGGGGTCGACATCCGGTAACCGCCGGCTTCGGCGGCCGCCACCGTCGGGAACGCGGCAGCAACCGTACGGGCCTGCGCCTGCTGCCCGGCCAGCTGCTCCCGGGTCGTCCGGTCGAGGGAGACCTGTGCGGCCGGGCCTCTGTGGGCGTGGCTGTCGGCGCCGGCCGCTGCTTCGGGCACCCCGGCCAGCTCGCACGGCGTACCGCCGGAGGGGGCAGCCACGGTCGGGGCCGACCCGAGTTGCGCGCCCGCCGTCGGGCCGGTCCCGTGGGCGTGGCTCCCCACGGCGGCGGGTGCTCCCGGGACTGCTGACGAACCGGTGAGCGTCGCCGCGCGGTCCGCGTGCGCGGCGTGGTTCCCGGCCAGGGCCGGGAGGAAGCTGGCTGCCGTCAGCGTGGCCACGACGACACCTGTCGCGAGCACCGGTGCGATCCGTCGCGGCAGCGCCGGGGTCGACGAGGCCCGGCGACCCGTGACCAGTGCGAAAGAGCCGTAGACGACCAGCGCCTCCAGCGCCGTGGCGAGCGAGTCGGGGAAGCCGACCCGCTCCACGGTCGAGCCGAGCGGGACCAGCGGGATCCCGTCGGTCCGCGAGAGCACCCAGACCACGACCACCAGCAGGTTCGCGGTGCCGGCCCACACCAACGCCCGGGACGGCCGGCTCATCACGAGCAGCGCCCAGGCGAGCTGGAGCCAGCCGACCACGACGAAGAACAGGCCGTGCGACCAGTGCTGCTGGAAGTGCGCGGGGGCGAAGCCGAAGTGGATGACGGCGGCAGCGAGCGAGGCCAGCACGACGACGAGCCGCAGATAGCCGCCCGCCACCGAGTCGCGTCCCGTGCCGCTCTCGGTCGTCCCCTCGACGGAGGTCACACCCGTGCCGAGCAGCGCAGTCATGCGCCGGCCACGGGACGACACGCCGGTTGCACCCCGAGGTCTCCCATCGCCTCCACAAGCCCGAAGATACGCCGCCGAACCGCGTCGCCCATGGCTCTTCGCGCGGCCCAGCCGGGTGGCTGCCTGGCACGATGTGAGGTCCGAGCGGCACAACCGGGAAGGCGGAGTCGCGTGCTTGGTCGTCTGGGGCAGCTCGCCTACCGCCGCCGCAGGCTGGTCGTCCTCGGCTGGCTCGTGCTGCTCGTCGTGGGCTTCACCGTCGGCGGAGCGGTCTTCAGCCGGTTGAACGACCCGGGCGGGTCCAGCCGGGCCGAGTCGGTGCGGGGGTTCGACCTGCTCGGCCAGGCGCGGGACACCGGCCCTCGGGTCGTCGCTGTCGTCGACGAGGCGGCGGTCGACGATCCCGCGGTACGCCAGGCCGTGATCACCGCCGCGGGCCAGGTCGGCCGGATCGCCGGGGTGGCCCGCGTCATCGACGTCTACTCGGCCCCGGACCCGAGACTGCGCGCCACGGACGGCCGGGCCAGCCTGCTGCTCGTCGACCTGGCCAAGTCGCTTGGACGGTCGGACTTCGACCGCGCCGTCGCCGACGTCAAAGCGCGGCTGCACGAGATCCCTGGCACCACCACCCGGGTCGGAGGCGGCCCGATCGCGAACGCCGAGATCAACGACACAGTGAACAGCGATCTCCAGCGTGGCGAGCTGGTCAGCCTGCCGGTCGCCCTGGTGGCCATGGTGGTCATCTTCGGCGGCCTGGTGGCTGCCGGTCTGCCGCTGGCAGCTGCCGTGGTCAGCATCGCCGGTGCCCTGCTCATCCTGCTCGGCTTCAGCGCAGTGATGGACGTCTCGCCGAACGTGGTGAGCGTGGTCACCGTCCTCGGACTCGGTATCTCGATCGACTACAGCCTGCTCATCGTCAACCGCTTCCGCGAGGAGCGCGCCCGCGGGCTGGACGTCCCGGCCGCTGTCGGACGTACGGCGGAAACGGCCGGCCGCACCATCACCTTCTCCGCGCTCACCGTCATGGTCGCCCTCTCGGGCCTGTTCGTCTTCGACGACCCGACGTACCACTCGATGGGAGCGGCGGGGGTCTCGGTGGTCCTGATCGGGCTGCTGGCTGCGCTCATGCTGGTCCCGGCCCTGCTCGGCATGGTCGGCCGGTTGATCAAGGTCCCGGCCCGGCCGGTTCCCGACGACGGCGCGTTCGCGCGGCTGACCCGCCGAGTGCAGCGCCACCCGCTGCCGGTGGCGATGGCGATCGCCGCCGTGCTCGTGGCCGCCGGCATCCCGTTCCTCGGCGCTCACTTCGGCAACGGCGGCACCAACCTGCTGCCCGCCAGCTTCGAGAGCCGGCAGGTGACCGACAGCGTGCAGAGCCGATTCCCCGGGCGGCAGGCCGACCCGGTGGTCGTGGTGGCCCGGGTCCCCGCGGGCGACCAGCGGGTGGGCGCCTATGCCGCCGTCCTGCGGCAGCGACCCGACGTCGCCGACGTGAGTGTGGGCGACCGGACCGGGCGGGACTTCACGGTTCTCGAGGTGACCCCCCGCGGTACGACGCAGGGAGAGCTGGCCCAGACGCTGGTGCACCAGCTGCGCTCGGCCCGGCCATCCTTCCCCACCCTGGTCACCGGGAGCGCGGCTTTCCTCGTCGACTTCAAGCACGCTGTGTCCAGCCGGCTGCCGTGGGCGCTCGGCATGATCACGCTGGCAACGCTGGTGCTGCTGTTCCTGATGACCGGCTCGGTGCTGGTGCCAGTCAAGGCGCTGGTCATGAACCTGCTCTCCCTCGGAGCCTCCTTCGGGGCCCTCGTCTGGGTCTTCCAGCAGGGGCACCTGGCCGGTCCGCTGGCGTTCACCAGCAACGGGACGATCGAGACGTTCGTCCCGGTGCTGGTCTTCGTCTTCGCCTTCGGCCTGTCCATGGACTACGAGGTGTTCCTGCTGTCCCGGATCAAGGAGCTGCACGACGCCGGCTACTCCGGCGCCGACGCGGTAGCCGTCGGGTTGCAGCGCAGCGGCCGGATCATCACCTCCGCGGCGGCACTGATCGTCATCGTCTTCGCCGGTTTCGCGGCTGGCCGGATGCTGGCCATCAAGGAGATGGGTCTCGCCCTGAGCCTGGCCGTCCTGCTCGACGCGACCCTGGTGCGATGCCTGCTCGTCCCGGCCACGATGTCGATGCTGGGCGAGCGCAACTGGTGGGCGCCGGCGCCGCTGCGCCGCCTGCACGACCGGATCGGGCTGCGGGAAGCCGCCGCCGCGGTCCCGCCCGTTCCGGCCATGCCCGGCCCGAGGGAGGCACCCGAGCCGGTCGTCCCTGCCGGTCGGCCGGCGGCCGACGGGTGACGTCGGGCCGCCGCACGCTTGCCGTACTCGCCGAGCAGGCCGTCGGGCGGACCGGCGAGCACGCCTCGCTGGCGTTCGAGGGGCAGATCTTCCGCAACACCGAGCTGGCTGACCGGGCCGCCCGTGTCGGCGGCGGCCTGCGCGAGATGGGAGTGCGGCCCGGGGACCGGGTGGTGGTGTTGATGGCCAACTGCCCGGAGGTGACGATCACCTACGGCGCGCTGTGGCGGGCCGGAGCCGTCGTCACCCCTGTGATCTTCCTGCTCACTGCCGACGAGCTGGTGCACGTGCTGGTCGACTCCTCCGCGGTTGCTGTGGTGACGACCTCGGAGTTCCTGGCCAAGGTCTCGGCTGCGGTGGTCCAGGCGCCGGCCGTCCGGCATGTGGTCGTCGTCGGTGAGATCGGCCGCGGTGGCGGGGCCGACGGCGGTGTTGTCACGCCGTACGCCGCACTTGAGGCAGCCGCGCCGGCCGGGGTCGTCGACCGGGCCGACGACGACCTGGCGGCGCTGCTCTACACCGGGGGTACGACGGGCCGGGCCAAGGGCGTGATGCTCAGCCACGACAACCTGTGGACGGCGGGGGCCAGCTCGCATGCCGCCAGCTACGTGCCGGGGCTGACCCGCAACCTGCTGCCCCTTCCGCTCTCGCATGCCTACGGGATCCTGGTCACCGCGGTGGGCATGCACGTACCCGAGCCCGGCTTCACCGTGCTGATGCGGTGGTTCGGCCCGGCCGGCTGGCTGTCACTCGCTGACGAGCACCGGATCACACGCAGCTCCCTCGTCCCGTCGATGCTGCAGATCCTGCTCGGCCAGCCACTCGAGGAGGCCGACCTGTCCGCGCTCCGCTACGTCAGCAGCGGCGGGGCGCCGCTGGCGCGCGAGGTCGCCGACGAGTTCGAGCGACGGGTGCCGGGGGTGGAGATCCTCGAGGGCTACGGCTGCACCGAGACCAGCGCGATCATCAGCACCAACCGGCCGACGCGCCGTCGGCTGGGATCGGTGGGCGAGGCGGTGTCCGGGGTCGACGTACGCATCCTCACCGACGACGGTGTCGAGGTGCCGCCCGGGACGACGGGCGAGATCACCGTCCGGTCTGCGACCGTGATGCGCGGCTACTGGCACGCGGACGACGAGACAGCTGCCGTGCTGCGCGACGGCTGGCTGCGGACCGGCGACATCGGGCGCGTCGACGACGACGGCTACCTCTACGTCGTCGACCGCAAGAAGGACCTGATCCTGCGCGGTGGCTTCAACGTGTTCCCGCGCGACATCGAGGACGTCCTTCTCGGCCACCCCGACGTGGTGGCGGCAGGGGTGGTCGGCCGGCCTGACCTCAGGTACGGCGAGGAGGTGGTCGCCTTCGTCACCCTCCGGGCCGGCGCTTCGACCACGGCCGAGGACCTGGTCGCGTTCGGCCGGACGCGGCTGTCTACGACCAAGTACCCCCGCGAGGTGCACCTGGTCGACGCCGTGCCACTGACCAGTGTCGGGAAGACCGACCGCAAGGCGCTGCGCTCCCGGCTGCTGGGTTTCGCCGGCCCACTCAGCGGCTGAAGGCGACGCCCAGCACCACCGCCACGGTCACCAGCACCAGCGCGGCCGCCAACTGCAGGAGCACCGCCCGGGCGATCCGGCCTCCCGGCCGGCGCGAGCCCGGTAGGCCCGAGCCCGGGGGCCCGCCGGGGTCCGGTGGGCCGCCTCCGGCGGTGATGCTCAGCGCCCCTTGGTCTCGGTCCGACCGACCTGCTGGATCTCGAGAGCGCCTTCTGCCTCGCGGGCGCGCAGCACCTTCTTGTCGAACTTCCCGACGCTGGTCCGCGGCACCTCGTCGATCACCGCCCAGCGGTCGGGCAGCATCCACCTGGCCACCTTGCTGCCGAGGAACTCGCGCAGCTCACCCAGGTCGATCGTCGCGCCCTCCCGCGCCACGACGCACGCCAGCGGTCGCTCGCCCCACTTCTCGTCCGGTACGCCGACCACGGCCGCCTCGAGCACGTCCCGGTGCGCCATCAGCTCGTTCTCGAGCTCGACCGAGCTGATCCACTCGCCGCCCGACTTGATCACGTCCTTGGACCGGTCGGTGATCTGCATGAAGCCCCGGCCGTCGAGGGTGCCGACGTCACCGGTGCGCAGCCAGCCGTCGTCGAACTTGGCCGGGTCGTCGTCGCGGTAGTAGCCGGCGATCACCCAGGGCCCCCGGACCTGGAACTCCCCCACTGCCACGCCGTCGGCGGCAAGCACCGTCCCGTCGTCCCCCACGATCCGGCACTCCACCCCCGCGACCAGGCGTCCGGTCCGCGACCGCCACTGCCATCGCTCGCGCTCCGATGACTGCTTCGGCGGACTGGCCACCGCCGCCACCGGGCTGGTCTCCGTCATCCCCCAGGCCTGCACGATCCGTACGCCGTACTGCTCCTCGAACCGCTGCATCAGCGCGAGCGGCACCGCCGAGCCTCCGCACAGCACCAGTCGGAGCGAGGAGAAGTCGACCTGGTTCTTGGCCGCATGGGCGAGCAGGTCGTTCCACACCGTCGGCACCCCACCGGCGACGGTCGGCCCCTCGGCGGAGATCAGCCGCCCCAGCGGCTCGGCCTGCATGAACCGGTCGGGCATCACCAGGTCGGCTCCCGCTATCCACGCGGCGTACGGCAGCCCCCAGGCGTTGGCATGGAACATCGGCACGATCGGCAGGACGCGGTCCACCTCGGCGATGCCGAACACGTTGCCCATGCACATGGCCATCGAGTGCAGGTACGCCGACCGGTGGCTGTAGACGGCCCCCTTCGGGTTCCCGGTGGTTCCACTCGTGTAGCACATCGCAGCCGCTGCATGCTCCTCGGGCTCGGACCAGGAGAAGCCCGGCTCCTGCGCGGCGAGCAGCTCGTCGTAGGAGTGCACCGGGCGACCGGCCTCCTCCAGCGGTGTGCGGTCGGCGTCGCCCACGACCACCACGTGCTCGACGGTCGTCATCTCCGGCAGCACCGCGGCCAGCTGCTCAACCAGGCTGGCGTCGACCAGCAGGACCTTGTCCTGCGCATGGTTGGCCACATAGGCGAGCTGCTCGGCGTACAGGCGGATGTTCAGCGTGTGCAGCACCGCGCCCATGGCCGGGACAGCCAGGTAGGCCTCGAGGTGCTCCTGGTTGTTCCACTGGAACGTCCCGACGCGGTCGTCGTCGCGGACACCCAGCTCGCGCAGGCCGGCCGCGAGCCGTTCGGCCCGCTCGCCGATCTCCACAAAACGGGCGCGCCGGCATCCCGACCCGTCGAACGTGGCGACCTCGCTCTCGCCATGCACGGCCAGGCCGTGCCGCATGAGAGCCGTGATGGTGAGCGGGTAGTCCTGCATCGTGCTGCGCATCAGTCGGCTCGCCGCGCATACAGGCTGAGCAAGGTCGAGGCGCTGTCCGACGCGTTGACGAGCCGCGAGTCCACGAAGGGGTAGGCGCTGCCGGCCCGGTAACCCGGCAGCGTCTCCTCGAGCAGCTCCTCGTCGGGGTGGTGGAAGCCCATCGACCACTCCCCGAAAAGCCGGGACCGGGCCGGAGCGTCACCCAGGACGCGCAGGGCAGTGTGCCTGGGGTCCATGCGGATGCGGTCCCAGATGACCTCGACCGGGGCGTCGTCCCCCTCGATCAGCTGGAGGAAGCTGCCCGAGGCATAGACCAGCATCCCGGTGACCCCGCCGGCCTCGTTCCGGGTGCGCGCGCTCTGGAGCAGCTCGAGCAGATCCTCGACGCTGAACGGCGCGACCGCCCGGCTGGCGTAGACAAGCCTGCGCATGCCCACGGATGCTAGCCACCAGGCGCTGGCGGGGCGGGGGTATTCGCTGAGACCGCTAGACCGGACTGGTGGGGCCCGACCTCGACGCTGTCGCCGACGGTGACCGTTCCTGGCTGCAGCACCTCGGCGTAGACGCCGGCGCAGCCGTAGCGGCCGTTGTCGCCCAGGGGCAGTCTGTTGTGCCGGGCCACGGCACGCACCAGGCCCTCCTCAGCGGGCAGGTCACCGTGGGCCAGCGCGGGCACGATGCAGCGGGCCGTCGGGCCGCTGATGCGCAGGACGACCTCGCCGACCGTGACGGTCCGGCCGCACCAGTCGTTCTCGACGAAACCCTCCGCATCGCCGGTGTCGACGACGAGGTTCGGGCGCAGGCGGCGAAGATCGGCGCCACGCTCGGGGTTGAGGTCGGCCAGCTTGGCGAGCGTGGCGGTGGTGACCAGGTGCACCGGCATGGCGTCGTGGAAGCGGCCACCGGGCCCGCGCGCACCGAGGGTACGGCGGGTCACGACGCGGTCGGGCTCGACGCTGAGCTCCCGCTGCGTCGCCATCACGGCGGTGGGGGCGAGCCCGTCGATGTCCGGCCAGTAGCGCTCGAGCACGAGTTGGGTCGGTGGCTCCCGGACCAGCCGAACGGTTCGGCTGAGCACGGCGGACAGGACCGCGTCGACGTCCGGTCCGTCGCTGCGGATGGTGCTCTTGTCAGGCAGGCGGATGAGCGCCTCAGCGGCGGCGTACGTCGCGGTCAGGGCGAGCATGCCCGCCCACTTGCGCGGGTTCTTGGCGCTCGCCACGGCGGCACTGCTCGCATCGAGCAGCGCGAAGGCGCGGTCGCCGTCCAGGCCCTCAACGCTCATCTGCACTCGCTCCAGCGACTCGCCCAGCAGGGACTTCACGGGATATCGCCAGAGCGAGGCGATGCGGGCCTGGGGCACGCTCCATCTTCACGCATGCTGATTCTGTCGGACCAGGTCAGTAGTGTCGAACACATGTTCGATACGATGGCGATGGTGGTCGGGCAGGAGATCGAGCTTCCGGCTGAGCCCACCGACGGCGAGACGCGCGCTGAGCGCGTCAGCCGCCTGGCCAGCCTGCCCGCCGGCCCCGGCCTGATGATCTTGCTGTCGAGCCAGGAGGACGGCGACCTCGACGATGACGACCGACTGGTCCTCCTGGCCGCGTGGGAGCGGGCTGCGGCCTGGGTCGCCGGTCGTCAGCAACGGCTGCTGGCTGGGCTGACCGGTGCCCGCTATGGCCAGGCGGGGCGCTCGCCCGGGCCGGAGGACTGGGTCAGAGAGGAGCTCGCTGCCGCCCTCCGGCTCTCTCCCGTGACCGCCGGCCGGCGCCTGGAGGTAGCGCGCACGCTCGCCGGCTCGTTGCCGGCGACGCGGGCGGCCCTTGAGCGGGGTGAGATCAGCTACGGCCATGCGTGCGTTCTCGCGGACGCGGTCGACCGCCTGACACCGCTGAGTGCGGCAGCCGTCGAGAGCCGCGTGCTCGATCGGGCCCGCACGCAGACTCCCGGCCGGCTGCGCCGGATAACCGAACGTGCCGTCATCGAGGCGGACCCGGCGAATGCCGACATCGCCCACGCGGCGGCCATCGCCAAGCGCGATGTCGTTCTTTACCCGCGGCCGTTCGGGATGGC
This sequence comes from Actinomycetota bacterium, assembly GCA_030947185.1. Taxonomy (GTDB): domain Bacteria; phylum Actinomycetota; class Actinomycetes; order JALYXH01; family JALYXH01; genus JALYXH01. The sequence continues at coordinate 18,159 of JALYXH010000121.1, forward strand.
GACGGTCGCCGCGACGATGTCGGCTCCCGACGCTGAGCTGGTCCTCGCCGCCCTCGACCGGCTCGCTCGTGATCGTGGTCGGGAAGGGTTGATCGGCAACCGGCGCGTGGACGCCCTCGTCGAGCTCGCCGCCGCCGCAGAGTCCGGACCGGGCCGCGCCAGCCGACCCGCCGCAGTGGCGGTCACCGTTGACCTTGCCACCGTGCTGGGTCTCGCGGACCGACCTGGCGAGCTCGTCGGCTACGGGCCGATCCCGGCCGGGCTCGCGCGCACCCTGGCCGCCGACGGCGCTTGGACCCGCTGGATCCTGACGCCGCGCGGCGGACTGCTCGACCGTGGCCGGACGACGTACTGCCCGCCAGCGGCGCTGGCCAGCTACGTCGCCGGGCGCGACGGCACCTGTCGTTTCCCCGGCTGCGCCCAGCCGGCTCGTCGCTGCGACATCGACCACACGGTCGCCTTCGACGCCGGTGGCGGCACCGACCGTGACAACCTCGGACTGCTCTGCCGTCGACACCATCGCCTCAAGCACGAGGCCGGCTGGCAGCTGGAGCGACATCCGGACGAGTCGGTCACCTGGACGAGCCCCAGCGGTGAGACCTACCACGTCCCGCTGCCAGGCGAGCCGCCCGACGGATAGGCCTGAGCTACCCCTGCTCGGCGGCCGGGCGCACCTCACCGGCCGGCTCGGTCGGTGACGGCGCCCGCTGTTGGGCGGGCACGGCGTCGATGCCTGCCTCCTTACGTTGCTGCGTGGTGATGGGAGTCGGCGCGCCCGTGAGCGGGTCGCCCCCCGAGCTCGCTTTGGGGAAGGCCATGACCTCGCGAATGGCATCCGTACCCGCCAACACTGCCGCGAGCCGGTCCAGCCCGAAGGCGATACCACCGTGCGGAGGTGGGCCGTACTTGAAGGCCTCGAGCAGGAAGCCGAACTTCGACGTTGCCTCTGCCCTGCTCAGACCGATCACGTCGAAGACGCGCTGCTGCATCTCGGCCTGGTGGATGCGGATCGAGCCGCCGCCCAGCTCCATCCCGTTGCCGACCACGTCGTAGGCCCGGGCCAAGGCCTGCTCCGGCTCGTCGTGAAAGGTGCCCGCCCACTCGGAAGTAGGAGCGGTGAACGGGTGATGGACCGCCGTCCAACCCCCCGCGTCGGTCGGCTCGAACATCGGTGCCTCGGTCACCCAGAGGAAGCGCCACTCGTCCTCGCGCACCAGCCCGCGGTCGCGGGCCACCGCCAACCGGACGGCACCCAGCAGCTCGAGTGAGCTACGGCGCGGACCCGCGGCGAAGAAGACAGCGTCGCCGGGGCCGGCACCGCTGCCGAACAGCACGCCGGCCACCTCGGCTTCCGACAGGTTCTTGGCCACACCGCCACGCAGCGAACCGTCCGCCTCGACCAGGACGTAGGCGAGACCCTTGGCCCCGCGGCCGCGGGCCCACTCCTGCCAGCCGTCGAGCTCCCGCCTGCTCAGCGCCGCCCCCCGGGGCATGACGACCGCTCCGACGTACTCGGCCTGGAACACCCGGAACTCGGTGCCGGCGAACACCTCGGTCAGGTCGGCCAGCTCCAACTCGAAGCGCAGGTCGGGCTTGTCGGAGCCGTAGCGACGCATCGCGTCCGCGTAGCTCAGCCGCGGGAAGGGCAGCGGCAGCTCGACGCCGAGCACCTCCCGCCACAGCGCCGAGATCAGCTCCTCGGCCAGCGCGTAGATGTCCTCCTCGTCGAGGAAGGACATCTCGATGTCCAGCTGGGTGAACTCCGGCGTTCGGTCGGCGCGGAAGTCCTCGTCCCGGAAACAGCGCGCGATCTGGTAGTAGCGCTCCAACCCGGCCACCATCAGCAGCTGCTTGAAGAGTTGGGGCGACTGGGGAAGGGCGTACCAGGACCCGGGCTGCAGCCGGACCGGGACCACGAAGTCACGGGCGCCCTCGGGCGTCGACCGGGTGAGGTACGGCGTCTCGACGTCGACGAAGTCGTGCCCGTCCATGACCCGGCGGATGATCCGGGTCACCTTCGCGCGGGTACGCAGCGCCGCCGCCGGACCGGCCCGCCGCAGGTCCAGGTAGCGGTAGCGGTAGCGGACGATCTCGTCCACCTCGCCGGCCTGCCCCTCGATAGGGAACGGCAGCGGGGCCGACTCGGACAGCACGTCGACCTCGCTCGCGCGCACCTCGATCTCCCCCGTCGGCAGGTCGGGCTTCTCGTTGCCGGCCGGCCGAGCCGCCACCTCGCCGGAGATGCGCAGACACCACTCCGCCCGCAGGCCGTGCGCCGCATCGGCGTCGCGGAGCACCACCTGGACCACACCGCTCGCGTCGCGCAGGTCGACGAAGACGACGCCGCCGTGGTCGCGCCGCCGGGCCACCCAACCGGCAAGGACGACCTCGTTGCCGACGTCGGCTGCCCGCAGGCTCCCCGCCTCCCTGGTGCGGATCACGGTCGCCTTCCCTGCGCGGCCTCGACCACGACCATCGCGATCTTGTCGATCTCGACGGCATGCTGCTCGCCGCTGGTGAGGTGCTTGAGCTGGACGACGCCGTCGCCGAGGTCGCGCTCGCCGACAACGATGGCGAACCGCGCACCCGAGCGGTCCGCTGCCTTCATCGCGCCCTTGAGCCCGCGGTCGCCGTAGGCGAGGTCGGCAGCCACCTGCTGCCGGCGGATCTCGTCCACCAGCCGCACGGCCAACGCCTTCGCCGCCGCGCCGATCGGCACCACGAAGACCTCGCAGAGTGACGGCTGCGGCACGGAGAGAGCCTCGGCCTCGAGCGCCAGCAGGGTCCGCTCCATGCCCAGAGCCCAGCCGATGCCGGGCAGCGCCGGGCCGCCGATCGACTCCGACAGGCCGTCGTAGCGGCCGCCACCCCCGACCGCCGACTGGGCGCCGAGACCGTCGTGCTGCCACTCGAAGGTGGTCCGCATGTAGTAGTCCAGCCCCCGCACCAGCCGTGGCGCCTCGGTCCAGACGATCCCGAGGGCCTGCAGGCTGTCGCGCACGGCTGAGTAGTGAGCCCGGCAGTCCGCACAGAGGTGGTTGGTGATCACCGGCGCCGCCTGCACCAGGTCGGCCATCGCCGGTCGCTTGTCGTCGAGCACCCGCAGCGGGTTCAGCTCCGCCCGCACGCGCGTGTCCTCGTCCAGCTCCGGCCCGGCGTCGCGCAGGTAGTCCCGCAGCGCCTCGACGTACGCCGGACGGCAGGCCGCGTCACCCATCGAGTTCAGCAGCAACGTGACCCGGCGTAGCCCAAGGCCCTCGAACGCGCGGACGCCGAGGGCCACCACCTCGGCGTCGAGCGAGGGGTCGTCGACGCCGACCGCCTCCAGACCCACCTGCTGGAACTGCCGGAACCGGCCGGCCTGCGGCCGCTCGTAGCGGAACATCGGGCCGGCGTACCAGAGCTTGACCGGCAGCTGGCCCCGCTCGAGGCCGTGCTCGGCAATGGCCCGGACCACGCCGGCCGTGCCCTCCGGACGCAGCGTGATCGAGCGGCCGCCCTTGTCGGCGAAGGTGTACATCTCCTTGCTCACGACGTCGGTCGACTCCCCGACCCCGCGCTCGAACAGCCCGGTGTCCTCGAAGACCGGCGTCTCGACGTAGGAGTAGCCGGCCATCCCGGCCGGCGCCATCAGCGCGGCACGGACGGCATGCCAGCGCTCAGAACTGGGCGGCACGATGTCGTAGGTGCCCTTCGGGGCGCGGAAGGCCACCGGCTAGAGGCCGCGCGCGGGCGGTACGGCGGCGCCGGCCGACTCCGCGGCCTCCCGCAGGTAGGGGTTGGACGCCCGCTCCCGGCCGATCGTGGTGGCCGGACCGTGCCCGGACAGCACGGCTGTCTCGTCCGGCAGCGGGAGGCAGACGCGGGCGAGGGACTGCAGGATGGTGGGGTAGCTGCCCCCCGGCAGGTCGGTGCGGCCGATCGACCCGGCGAAGAGCAGGTCGCCGGAGAACATCAGCGGCACCGTGACCTCGCCGGCCTCGATGGCCGGCAGCCGGAAGCAGATCGAGCCCGGGGTGTGCCCGGGCGAGAGGTCGACCGAGAACCGCAGCCCGGCCAGCTCCAGCGGGCCGTCCTCGGTCAGCTCGCGGACGTCGTCGGGCTCGGTGAAGGTGAGCCCGCCGAACATCGACCCGACGTCCATACCCAGCCCCTTGCCCGGGTCGCTCAGCAGGTCGCGGTCGGCAGGATGGATGAAGGCGGGTACGTCGGAGGCTCCGCAGACCGGCACCACCGACCAGATGTGGTCGATGTGGCCATGGGTGAGCAGCACCGCCACCGGCGAGAGCCGGTGCTCGCGGATCAACTCGGCGACCCCGTCCGCCGCGTCCTGACCGGGGTCGATGACCACGCACTGCTCGCCGGCGGCGGGCGCGACGACGTAGCAGTTGGTGCCCCACGAACCGGCAGGGAACCCGGCGACGAGCACGCGCGTCATTCCTTCCGGTACGTCGAGGCGAGCTGGGCCTGTCCAGGCTGCGAGACTACCGGCGGGCCGGGCGCGGGACGAACCGGTAGGCGCACGAGCGGCCCCTAGACTCCTCGACGCCGGTGCCGGCCCGACCTTTCGACCGACGACCCTGGAGGAAGCCCGCGTGGCCTCGACCAAACGAGAGCGCGAGATGGCCAGGCGCCGCCTGCAACGACAGGCCGAGCGGCGGGCCCAGCAACAGGCCCGGCGCCGCAAGCGGGTAGCCGTCGTCTCGAGTGCGCTGGCCGCGCTGCTCGTGATCGGTGCCGTCGCGGTCCTTGCCAAGAGCGGCACCAAGCACAAGACCGCGGCCAAGGTCGCCGCCACCCCGGCCGCCTCCGGTGCGGGAGCAGTCGCCTGCGGCGCGGCCAAGCCGGCGCCGGTGGCCAAGCAGACGTTCCCGGCCGAGCCGCCGCTGTCGGTCGACCAGAAGGCGATGTACACGCTGGCGCTCGACACCTCGTGCGGGCCGATCACCGTGACCATGGACGCCACCAAGGCGCCGCACACCGTGAACTCCCTGGTCTTCCTGGCCGACAAGAAGTTCTACGACGGGACGTTCTGCCACCGGGAGACCACCTCGCCCGGCCTGACCGTCCTGCAGTGCGGTGATCCCGAGGGCACCGGCGGCGGCGGACCGGGCTACACGCTGGCAGAGGAGAACCTGACCGGCGCGACGTACTCGCGTGGGGTGATGGCAATGGCCAAGACATCGGCACCGCACAGCACCGGCAGCCAGTTCTTCCTCATCGACAAGGACAGCCAGCTGCCTCCGCAGTACACCGTTGTCGGGACCATCACCGGCGGGTTGGACGTCCTCGACAAGATCCTGGCAATCGGCCAGGACGACAAGAACGGCCAGGGTGACGGGGCGCCGAAGCAGACGGTGTACCTGAACGCCGTGACGACCAAGAAGGTCTGACGGGACCGGTCGAGAGCAACTGACCGGCCCGACGAGGACCGGCGGCTCGGGTCTGACATCGCGCTGAGTCCTACCGGGCGGGCCGTCCGGTCAGGCCCCTGAGGTGACCCGGTAGGCGTCGTACACGCCGTCGACCGACCGGATCGACTTCAGAAGCGCGCCGAGATGCTTGGGGTCGCCCATCTCGAACGTGAATCGGCTGACCGCCACCCGGTCGCGGGTGGTCGTCACCGAAGCCGACAGGATGTTGACGTGCCCGTCGGAGAGCACCCGCGTCACGTCGGAGAGCAGGCGGGTGCGGTCGAGCGCCTCGACCTGGACGGCCACCAGGAAGACCGACCCGGCCGACGGCGCCCACTCCACCTCGGTGAGCCGGTCCTCCTGGGCGAGCAGAGCCTCCACGTTGACGCAGTCCCGGCGATGCACCGACACCCCCTTGCCGCGGGTGACGAAGCCGAGGATCGCGTCGCCCGGAACCGGCGTGCAGCAGCGCGCCAGCTTCACCCAGACGTCGGTGACGCCCTTCACCACCACGCCGGGGTCGCCGCTGGGCCTGGCCCGGGTCTTGGTCGGCGTCGCGGCTTCGGCGATGTCCTCCGCCGCACCGTCCGGACCGCCCAGTGCCTGCACCAGCCGCTGGATGACCGTCTGCGCGGAGACGTGGCCCTCCCCCACGGCTGCATAGAGGGCGGCAACGTCGGCGTAGCGCATCTCGGTCGACAGGTTGACCAGCGCGTCGCCACCGAGCATCCGCTGCAGCGGCAGGCCCTGCTTGCGCATGGCCCGGCTGATCGCGTCCTTGCCCTCCTCGATCGCGTCCTCGCGGCGCTCCTTGGCGAACCACTGACGGATCTTGTTGCGCGCGCGGGGGCTCTTGACGAAGGTCAGCCAGTCGCGGCTCGGCGAGGCGGTGACCGCCTTGGACGTGAAGATCTCGATGACGTCGCCGTTGTCGAGGGGGCTCTCCAGCGGTACCAGCCGGCCGTTGACCCGCGCCCCGATGCAGCGGTGGCCGACCTCGGTGTGCACCGAGTAGGCGAAGTCGACCGGCGTCGCGCCGCTCGGCAGCGAGATCACGTCACCCTTCGGCGTGAAGACGAAGACCTCACCGGCGTAGAGGTCGAAGCGCAGCGAGTCGAGGAACTCGCCGGGGTCGGCCGTCTCGCGCTGCCACTCCAGCAGCTGGCGCAGCCAGGCCATCTCGGCAGTGGCGTCGTCCCGGCCGGGCGGCCCCGCGACCTCGGTCCGCTTCGCCTCCTTGTACTTCCAGTGCGCAGCGATGCCGTACTCGGCAGTGCGGTGCATGGCGAAGGTGCGGATCTGCATCTCCACCGGCTTGCCCTCGGGTCCGATCACTGTCGTGTGCAGTGACTGGTACATGTTGAACTTGGGCATCGCGATGAAGTCCTTGAACCGGCCCGGCACCGGGTTCCACAGCGCGTGGATGGTGCCCAGGGCCGCATAGCAGTCGCGCACCGACTCCACGAGCACCCGGATGCCGACCAGGTCGTAGATGTCGGCGAAGTCGTGCTCGCGGACGATCATCTTCTGGTAGATCGAGTAGTAGTGCTTCGGGCGCCCGGTGACGGTGGCCTTGATCTTGGCCGAGCGCAGGTCGAGGGTCACCTTCTCGGTCACGCTGGTCAGGTAGGTGTCCCGCGACGGCGCGCGGTCGGCCACGAGCCGCACGATCTCGTCGTACCGCTTGGGGTAGAGGGTGACGAAGGCGAGGTCCTCGAGCTCCCACTTGATCGTGTTCATACCGAGCCGGTGGGCCAGCGGGGCGTAGATCTCCAGCGTCTCCTTGGCCTTACGGGCCTGCTTCTCCTCGGGGAGGTAGCGCAGGGTGCGCATGTTGTGGAGACGGTCGGCCAGCTTGATGACCAGCACCCGGGGGTCGCGCGCCATCGCGATCACCATCTTGCGGATGGTCTCCGCCTCGGCCGCCTCGCCGAACTTGACCTTGTCGAGCTTCGTGCAGCCGTCGACGAGGTGTCCGACCTCCACGCCGAACTCGGCACGCAGCGCGTCGAGGGTGTAGGTGGTGTCCTCGATCGTGTCGTGCAACAACGACGCGACCAGCGTGGTGGCGTCCATCCCGAGGTCGGCGAGGATCTCGGCGACCGCCAGTGGGTGAGTGATGTAGGGGTCGCCGCTGCGGCGCGACTGACCCCGGTGGTGCGCCTCCGCTACCTCGTACGCGCGGACGATCTCCTTGACCTCCGCCTTCGGGTGCGCCACCCGCACCCGCCGGACCAGCTCGTCGAGCACGGGAGGTACGCCGCCCGGCCGGGTACCCGGCAGGCGCGGCAGCCGGGCCCGAACCCGCCGGGCGGTTGGTGGACCGGTCCGCGGCCGGGCCGGCGCCTCGCCGACGGACGGGGTGCCGGTCGGCTCTGCCGGGTGCTCCGATGACTGCCGGGCGGCCGAGCCGGCCGGTGACCCGTCGGCCGCCGGCGCCGCCGGGGCGGTCGGGTCCGCGGCGGGGAGCAGCGTGCCCGGGGGCCCGATGTCAGGCGTCACGCGCCGCTCCTCGTTGCTGAGCGCTGCTGGGCGGAGGCCTCATCATAACGGCAGGCCGCCCCGATGATCTTCCCGGGAACCTCGCTGCGGCCGACCGGAACAGCGCTCACACGGAGAGCAGGGCGTGCAGGTCGAGTCCCCCGAGCCGGTCCCGACCGCCGAGAAAACCGAGTTCCAGCAGCACTGACAGTCCCACCACGTCACCGCCGGCGCGACGGACCAGCTCGGCCGCGGCGGCCGCCGTCCCGCCGGTCGCGAGCACGTCGTCGACCACCAGCACCCGGTCCCCCGGTGCGAACGCGTCCCGGTGCACCTCGATCACGGATGAGCCGTACTCGAGGTCGTAGGACGCGGAGTAGGTCGCTGCCGGCAGCTTGCCGACCTTTCGGACCGGCACGAACCCGGCGCCGAAGTGGTAGGCGACCGGCGCGGCCAGGATGAACCCGCGCGCCTCGATGCCCACCACCTTGTCGATGGTCCCGCGGCCGCGATGGGCGACGATGGCATCCACCACACCTGCGAATGCGACGTGGTCGGCCAGCAGTGGCGTGATGTCCTTGAAGACGATGCCGGGCTGCGGGTAGTCCGGGATGTCGCGGATGCGCTCGCGGATCAGGGCGTCGAGATCGTGACGTCCCGCGCGTGCCCCTGCCGGCCTGCGTGCCGGCGGAGTAGGAGTCACTGGCGGGCCGGAGTCATCGGCGGACTCGGGCTTCCCGGCTGTCTCGGGTTCACCGGCGTTTCTTGCCCCCAGGCCGGTTGCCCTTCCGGCGGCGCTGCTGCTGGCCGGGCCGGGCTGATGCCGGCCGGGCCGCTGCACCCGGCCTGGCCGGGGTCGTCCCGGAGCCGTCCGGCGCCGGGCCGTTGGGGTCTGCGGACGCCGGCTGCTCCCCGGGCTCGAGC
>JALYXH010000129.1 GCA_030947185.1 Actinomycetota bacterium
CGGTGGCGCCGGTCGCCCGCTGCCTTGTCATCCCGCGGGGTCGCGCATCGCAATCTGCACGACGACGGGGGGCCGGGACCGGCGGACCAGCAACGCCCGGCCGGGCGGCTGAGCGGTCGGCCGGCAGCCAGCCAGTAGCGGGCCCTCGGCCGGATCACCCGCGAGCAGCAGGCCGGGACCTCCGAGCTCCTTCAGTCGCTGCAGGAACGGCTCGAACATCGCCCGCGACGCGCCGGCGGCCCGGCGGCTCAGCAGGACGTGCAGACCGAGGTCGCGAGCCTGCGGCAGGTAGTCGGCCAGCGGCCCGAGTGGGTTTCCACCCGCGGTAGCGACCAGCTCGTAGTCGTCGACCACCACGTAGACCTCGGGCCCGGACCACCAGCTCCTCGCCCGCAGCTCGGCCGTGGTCAGGTCGGGCCCGGGAAGGCGCGCGTCGAGGATCTGACACAGCTCGGCCACCAGGGTCGCGGTCGCCGGGGCAGCACCGGCATAGGCCAGCAGGTGGGCCGGGTCCACATCGTCGAGCAGCCGGCGCCGGTAGTCGACGACCAGAACCTGCGCCTGCTCCGGTGAGGTGCGTGCACACAGGCTGGCGAGAAAGGTGCGCAGGAACGTGGTCCGCCCCGACTCACCGTCGCCGAACAGCAGCAGGTGCGGGTCCGCGCCGCTGAGGTCGATCGAGACCGGAGCGAGGTCGGTCTCTGCCAGCCCGATCGGGATACCGGTGGCGGCGTCCGCATCGGCCAAGGCGGCCAGGTCGACGTGGGCAGGGAGCACCTGCACCGCCGGGACTGGCAGACCTACCCAGGTCCGGGTCGCGGCGTCGACCAGCGCCTCGGTCGCCTGCTGCAGCCCGGCCCGCGACGCGCGACCGTCGAGGCGCGGCAGCGCCACCTGGAAGTAGGCGCCGTCTCCGGTCAGCCCGCGACCGGGGACGTCGGCAGGCATGCTCGCGGCCTGCCGGCGGTCGACCTCGGACTCGTTGGGGTCGCCCAGCCGGAGCTCCAGTCGGCCGACGAGGCTGTCCCGCAGCCCGGGTCGGATGTCGGACCAGCGGGCGGCGCTGAGAACCAGGTGCACGCCGTAGCCGAGGCCGCGGGCCGCGATGTCGAGCACCAACGGCTCGAGGTCCTCGTACTCGCTGCGCAGGGCCGCCCAGTCGTCGATGACCAGCACGACGTCACCCAGCGGCTCCTCCGGCAGTGCCCCCGCCGCCTGCTGCGCGCGAAAGGTGGCCACCGAGTCGATCCCGGCGCCGGCGAAGCGCCGCTCGCGCTCGGCCACCAGGCTGGCGACGGTACGGACCACGCGGCGTACCCGCTCCGGCTCGCCGCGCCCGGCCACCGTCCCCACGTGCGGTGCCCGCTCGAAGGGTGCCAGGCTCCCGCCGCCGAGGTCGACGCAGTAGAACGCCAGCCGGGCGGGGGAGCACGTCGTGCAGGCAGCGGCCAGCAGGCTGCGCAGCAGGGTGCTCTTGCCGCTCTGCGACGCCCCCACCACCGCCAGGTGCCCGTCGGCCCCGGCCAGGTCGGCGACGAGCACCGTGCGGGTCTGCTCGCTCGGCCGGTCGACCACGCCCAACGCGATGGGCAGGCCCTGGGTGCCATGGGGCGACGGTCGGTCACCCGCCAGCACGCTGTCGAGGGCGAGCGCCGGTTCGAGCGGAGGTAGCCAGACCTGGTGGGCCGAGGTCGAGGCCCGGGCCAGCCGGCGGACGGCGGCTGCCATCACGCTCTCGGTGGTCGGCTGGGCGGTGGGCGCCACGGGGACGGCGTTGATGGCGGGGAAGGCGACGACAGCCCGGCCCCCGGTCCCGACCGGAGTGACCGCCCGCCGGCCGGACACCATCGCCGCGCGGAACCGGACCAGCCCGCCGGTGTGCACCTTGAGGTACGCCGACCCGGGTACCGCGGGCAGGCCGTAGGCGTCCCCGACGCCGAGGACGGCCCGGCTGTCGGCGACGGTGAACGTGCGCAGGGCTATCCGGTAGGACAGGTGGCTCTCCAGGCCGCGCAGGCGTCCCTCGTCCAGGCGCTGGGACGCCAGCAGCAGACAGACACCCAGGCTCCGTCCCAGCCGCCCGATGGTGACGACGAGGTCGAGCACGTCCGGCCTGCTGCTGAGCAGCTCGCTGAACTCGTCGACGACGAGCAGCAGGGTCGGCAGCGCCGGCAGGCCCGCGCCGGCCCGCCGCGCCGCGTCGTAGGCGGCCACCGAGTCGAGGTCGCCAGCGTCGCGCAGAAGCCGCTGCCGACGGCGCAGCTCGCCGTGCAGGGCTGCCTGCATGCGGTCCACGAGCCCGGGGTCCTCGGCCAGGTTGGTGATCAGCCCGGCCACGTGTGGCAGCCCGGCGAGCCCGGCGAAGGCAGCGCCCCCCTTGAAGTCGACGAGCACGAAGCTGACGGCCTCCGGCGGATGGGTCAGCGCCAGTCCGGTGACCAGGGTGCGCAGCAGCTCGCTCTTGCCCGAGCCGGTCGCACCAACGACGAGACCGTGCGGTCCGACCCCGCCGTACGCCGCCTCTTTCAGGTCGAGCAGCAGTGGCGACCCTGTTTCGGTGGTCCCCAGGGCGACCCGCAGTTGCTCGGCCACGGACAGCTGCGGCCACAGCAGCGGGCGCTCAGCGCCGGGCTCCCCAACCGAGCCCAGGTAGGGCTCGTCCGCAGCTCGTCCATCCGAGCCACCCCCGGCCGGGCCCGCCTCCGCCGTCCCGAGCCGTCGCCCGGCAAGCGTTCGCGCCAGCAGCTCGGCCTCAGCCACGGCGACGGCGTCGGCTCGCACCTCGACGGCACCCGCCCCGGTCGCACCCGTGACGTCCTCAACCGTCAGGTAGCCCCGATCGGAGAGCCGCAGCCGTACGTCTACCCGCCCCGGCTCGTCGCGGGCACTGTCGAGCAGGTGGAGCACGCAGGCACCGCGACCGGCGCCCAGTGCCTGCGGAGCCAGCCGCGGGTCGGCCGACCCGAGCTGAGCCGGCTGGTCGACCACCACGACCAGGCGGGCCGGGCCGCTCGAGGAGCCGAGCAGCTCGGTGAGCTCAGCGGGTCGGGTGGCGATCAGACGACGGGCTCCGGCGTCATCCGTCCCGTCGGGGCAGGCGCAGTGCGGCAGCCACTTCGCCCACTCCCAGTCGCCCAGCGCGTCGGGCGACGCGCAGATGGCGACCGCGACGTCACCGGGAGCGTGCAGTGCAGCGACCTGGGCGACCAGGGCTCGGGCGAGGTCGCGGGTGCCGCCGCGGGCACCTAGGATCGCGACCGCTGCCCCGGCCCGCAGCGTCAATCCGAAGGGCAGGCTGGTCACCGTGCCGACCTCGGCCAGCAGCTCGACTGCGGCCTGCTCGGCGTCGGGGTCTCGCGCTGTCAGGGGGTTGTCCAACGGCGGGAGCCGTACGGCGGTGGCCAGCGGCTGGTCGGCCCGACCCACTCGTACCACCAGGAAGTCCGGGTCCGACGGACGACGTTCCCAGAGCCGCTCGGGGTGCCGGGCCAGGTCCCACAGGGATGCCGGCGGAGGTGAGCGCCAGTGGGCGTCCTGCTGCTGCTGGCACCGGATCTGCTCGAGTCCGGGCCGCACGTCGTCCAGGTAGCGCCGGTAGCGCCGGCGGTCGGCGGCAAGCCGGCCGCGCGTCGACGATCGCTGCTGAAGGTAGAGGCCGAGCCCGCTGGCCAGCCCGGTGGCGGCGAAGAGCAGGCCACCGATGAGGAACAGCGGACTCGGGTTGGCCAGCACGAAGACCAGCGAGCCGACGCTCCCGGCGACCGGGAGCAGGTACTGCAGCCAGGCGAGCCGCCCGCTCGTCGTGGTGGGGAGGAGGGGCGGGGCCGCCAGCACCAGCGCTCCGGTCGGCGGCGCGGGTGGCCATGTGCGGGCGGGCCGGTGCACGGTCAGCGAGGTCATCAGGGCTCCGAGCTGGACTGTGCGCAAGCGCTGGTACGGCCGACCGGTTCGGCGTCATAGTCGCGCCTGTGACCACTCCCATGAGGAACTCGTCCACAGCCCCGTGAGCGACGGCCAGTGCCGGCTGACCGTGGCCGGGCCGAACCGCCGAGTGGACCTGGCGCTGCCCGCGCGGGTCCCGCTGGCCGTCCTGCTGCCCGACCTGGTCCGGCTGGCCGCTGCGCCGGCCGACGGCGCTGCCGCACCCGCCCAGTGGGTCCTCGGCCGGCTGGGCGACCCGCCGATGACGGTCGAGCGCACGTTGGCCGACTACGCCGTCCTCGACGGGGAGACGCTCTTCCTCACCGACGCGGCCGAGCCGGTGGGGCCCGCGCTCACGGAGCCGGCACGCGGGCCCGACCCGGGCGGCGTCCCGGAAGCGACGTCCCCGGTCCGGCCGGGTGCGGTCGTGCACCGGTGGCCGGTGATCGCCGTCGCGGTCGCCATGGTGGTGCTGGTGCTCGCCGTGCTGCTGCTCAACCTTTGAGACAGCCCAGCCGTTGAGGATGCCCAGCCGTTGAGGATGCCCAGCCGTTGAGACTGCCCAGCCGTTGATGACTGCCCCGCCGCCGGGGGTGCTAGCCTGGGAACCTGGCAGGGCTCCCAGCCCAGCCGTGTGATCGTCTGTCCGGGTGACCGAGACCCCGGGCACACACCGCGACCCGCGAGGAGATCCGTGCCGCTCGACAGTGCCGTCAAGTCTTCGATCATGACCGACTACGCCACCGTCGAGAACGACACCGGTTCCCCCGAGGTCCAGGTGGCGATGCTGAGCAGGCGCATCGCCGATCTCACCGAGCACCTCAAGATGCACAAGCACGACCACCACAGCCGGCGCGGCCTGCTGCTGCTGGTCGGCCGCCGTCGTCGCCTGCTCAAGTACCTCGCCAAGACCGACATCAACCGCTACCGGTCGCTCATCGAGCGACTCGGCCTGCGCCGCTAGCCGAACCACCCAGCATTCCCCGCCGGACGGCACCCGTCGTACGGCGACCCGAGCCGGACCGCTCGGTGCCCGCGACGGGCAGCCCGGGATCCCGGTCCTCGGTAGTGGCCTCCGGGTGCGCCTCCTCCCACGCGAGGAGCGGATCCCGGAAGCTTCGATCGAAGACCGGCCCCGCCGCTCTCGCGAAGCCCGCGTCCTCCGGCACGACTGTAGGAGGAGACCTCCTGATGAGTTCCGACCTTGCCGTGGAAGACGGCATCTACGAGGCGACTGCCTCGATCGACAACGGTGCCGCCGGCACCCGCACGATCCGCTTCGAGACCGGCCGGCTGGCCCGCCAGGCCGCCGGCTCCGTCGCCGCCTACCTGGGCGACACCATGATCCTGGCGGCCACGACCGCATCGAAGTCGCCGAAGGAGAACCTCGACTTCTTCCCGCTCACCGTGGACACCGAGGAGCGGATGTACTCCCTCGGCAAGATCCCCGGCTCGTTCTTCCGCCGGGAGGGTCGTCCCTCCGAGGACGCGATCCTGACCTGCCGGCTGACCGACCGGCCGCTGCGGCCGCTGTTCGCGAAGGGCCTGCGCAACGAGATCCAGATCGTGCTGACGATCATGTCGCTCGACCCGGACACCAGCTACGACGTGGTGGCGATCAACGCGGCGAGTGCCGCCACCATGCTCTCCGGTGTCCCCTTCGACGGCCCGGTCGGCGCGACCCGCGTCGCCCACGTCGACGGCGCGTGGATCGCGTTCCCGACACTGACCGAGGTCGCCCGCGCTACGTTCGACATGGTGGTCGCCGGCCGCGCGCTGGCCGACGGCGACGTCGCCATCACGATGGTCGAGGCCGAGGCCACCCGCGAGGCGCTCGACCTGATCGCCGCCGGCGCCCAGGCGCCGACCGAGGAGATCGTGGCCAGCGGCCTGGAGGCCGCCAAGCCGGCTATCAAGGCTGTCTGCGACGCCCAGCGCGAGCTGGCCGGCCAGGCCGCCAAGCCCACCCGCGACTACCCGCTGTTCCTCGAGTACGGCGACGACGTGCTCGAGGCGGTCACCGGCGCGGTCAGTGACCAGGTCACCTCGGCACTGACCATCGCCGACAAGCTGGAGCGCGAGGCCGAGCTCGACCGGATCAAGGCGACCGCCAAGGAGCAGCTGGCCGGCCAGTTCGAGGGCCGTGACAAGGAGATCAGCGGCGCCTACCGCGCGCTGACCAAGAAGCTGGTCCGCAAGCGGGTCACGTCCGAGAAGGTCCGGATCGACGGTCGCGGGCTGGCCGACATCCGGTCGCTGTCGGCCGAGGTCGACGTGATCCCGCGGGTGCACGGCTCGGCGCTGTTCGAGCGTGGCGAGACCCAGATCCTCGGCGTCACCACGCTGAACATGCTGCGCATGGAGCAGATGGTCGACACGCTCAATCCCGAGACCCGCAAGCGCTACATGCACAACTACAACTTCCCGCCGTACTCGACCGGTGAGACCGGCCGGGTCGGCTCGCCCAAGCGGCGCGAGATCGGCCACGGCGCGCTGGCCGAGCGGGCTCTGCTGCCGGTGCTGCCGACCCGCGAGGAGTTCCCCTACGCCATCCGGCAGGTCTCCGAGGCGCTGGGGTCCAACGGCTCGACCTCGATGGGGTCGGTCTGCGCCTCGACGCTGTCGCTGCTCAACGCCGGTGTGCCGCTCAAGGCGCCGGTCGCCGGTATCGCGATGGGCCTGATCTACGAGGGCGGCGAGTACGTCACGCTGACCGACATCCTCGGGGCCGAGGACGCCTACGGCGACATGGACTTCAAGGTCGCCGGCACCAAGGACTTCGTGACCGCCCTGCAGCTCGACACCAAGCTCGACGGCATCCCGGCGTCGGTGCTCGCCGGTGCGCTGACCCAGGCCAAGACGGCTCGGCTGACGATCCTCGAGGTCATGAACGAGGCGATCGACGAGCCCGACGAGATGTCGCCGTACGCCCCGCGGGTCATCTCGATCAAAATCCCGGTGGACAAGATCGGCGAGGTGATCGGGCCCAAGGGCAAGATGATCAACCAGATCCAGGCCGACACCGGTGCCGACATCACCATCGAGGACGACGGCACGATCTACATCGGCGCGACCGACGGCCCGTCGGCCGAGGCGGCCCGGTCGACGATCAACGCGATCGCCAACCCGACCATGCCCGAGGTGGGCGAGCGGTTCCTCGGGACCGTGGTCAAGACGACGACATTCGGCGCGTTCATCTCGCTGCTGCCCGGCAAGGACGGCCTCGTCCACATCTCCAAGCTGGGTAACGGCAAGCGCGTCAACAAGGTCGAGGACGTCGTCAACGTCGGCGACAAGCTCCAGGTCGAGATCGCCGAGATCGACCCGCGCGGCAAGATCAGCCTGGTGCCGGTCCGCGACCAGGCCGCGGCCGACCCTGCCCCCGCGCAGTAGCCCGCGGGTGGCGACCAGCGGCACCAGGCGCTCGGCCGGCGGGACCACCCGGGCGCCGCAGAAGCCCGGGACGACGCGCACCCTGTCCGGCCGGACGGACGCTGAGAGCGGGACGGTGATCCGCCGTACCGTGCTCCCGGGTGGGCTGCGGGTGATCACCGAGGCCATGCCGACCGTGCGCTCGGTCGCCTACGGGGTGTGGGTGGGCGTCGGGTCGCGCGACGAGGTCGACTCGCTCGCCGGCTCGTCGCACTTCCTCGAGCACCTGCTGTTCAAGGGCACCAGGCGCCGCGATGCGCTCGAGATCGCGGCGGTGATGGACTCCGTCGGCGGGGAGATGAACGCGTTCACCGCCAAGGAGTACACCTGCTACTACGCACGGGTGCTCGACGCCGACCTGCCGCTCGCCGTCGACGTGGTCTCCGACATGGTGACCTCGTCGCTGATCACCGGCCGCGACGTGGAGTCCGAGCGCGGGGTCATCCTCGAAGAGATCGCTATGCACGAGGACGACCCGAGCGACGTCGTGCACGACTCGTTCGCCCGCGCCGTCTACGGCGACCACCCGCTCGGCCGGCCGGTGCTCGGCAGCGTCGATTCGATCACCAGCCTGTCCCGTACGTCGATCAATGGCTACTACCGCCGCCGCTACGCCGGGCCCTCGATCGTGGTGGCGGCGGCCGGCAACCTCGACCACGCGAGCGTGGTCCGGCTGGTCAAGAAGGCCTTCGGCGCCGCCGGGCTGCTCGAGGGCGACGCTGCTCCGAAGGCGCCGAGCCGGCCCGCAGGCGCCGTCCCGTCCTTCCGGGGCGGGGTCGCGATGACCCGCCGGCCCACCGAGCAGGCCAACCTCGTGCTGGGCACGATCGGGCTCTCGCGCGGTGACGACCGCCGGTTCGCTCTCGGCGTGCTCAACAACGCCCTGGGTGGGGGGATGAGCTCGCGGCTGTTCCAGGAGGTCCGGGAGAAGCGCGGCCTGGCCTACTCGGTCTACAGCTACGCCTCTCAGTACGCCGACACCGGGCTGTTCGGCGTCTACGCCGGCTGCCAGCCAGCCAAGGTCGACCAGGTGCTGGAGATCTGCCGGGACCAGCTGGACCAGGTGGCCGGCAAGGGGATCACCGACGAGGAGCTGGCACGCGGCAAAGGCCAGCTCAAGGGCTCGCTCGTGCTCGGGCTGGAGGACACCGGGTCGCGAATGAGCCGGATCGGCAAGAGCGAGCTGGTCTACGGCGAGCTGCTCTCGGTGGACGAGGTGATCGCCCGGATCGAGGCGGTCACCCCGGAGGACATCCGGGCGGTGGCCGCCGAGGTCCTGACCCAGCCGCTCGCCCTGGGCGTGATCGGCCCGTTCGACGACCACGACTTCTCCAGCGCGGTCGCGTGACCACCCGGGTCGCCGTGATCGGCGCCCGCGGCCGGATGGGCGCCGAGGTCTGCCGGGCCGTCGAGGCGGCCGAGGACCTGTCACTGGTGGCCCAGGTGGACCTCGGGGACTCTCTCGACGCGCTGGCATCGGCAGGGGCGCAGGTGGCCGTCGACTTCACGACGCCGGACGTCGTGATGGACAACCTGCAATGGTGCGTCACGCACGGCATGAATGCCGTTGTCGGGACGACCGGCTTCGACGACGACCGGCTCGAGCAGGTGCGCGGCTGGCTCGGCCAGGGACCCGCCGTCGGCGTACTGGTCGCCGCCAACTTCGGTATCGGCGCGGTGCTGATGATGGACTTCGCGGTCCGGGCCGCCCGCTTCTTCGACTCGGTTGAGATCGTCGAGCTGCACCACCCCGGCAAGGTCGACGCTCCCAGCGGCACGGCCCGGCGTACGGCGGAGCTGGTGGCCGCTGCCCGCGCGGAGGCCGGCCTGGACCCGGCTCCGGACGCGACCACGACCGCGCTGGACGGGGCGCGCGGAGCCTCGGTGGCCGGCGTACCCGTGCACTCGGTCCGGCTGACCGGCCTGGTGGCGCACCAGGAGGTGCTGCTGGGCACGGCGGGGGAGACCCTGACCCTGCGGCACGACTCGTTCGACCGGGCCTCGTTCATGCCGGGGGTCCTGCTGGGCGTCCGCTCGGTGCTGGACCGGCCCGGACTGACCGTCGGGCTGGAGTCCCTGCTCGACCTCTAGGTTCTCGGCCGGCCGGGCTGCCGGTCAGCGGCGGGGCTTCTCGGGCAGCCGGGTCGGCCCGACCTCGCGGTCCAACCAGGCGACCAGCTCGTCACACGCCCGCCACGTGGTCCTCACCCGCTCCAGGCAGGCTGCCGAGTGCAGGGTCTGGTCGGGGGCGAAGCGACGACCGGCGGCGAGCGACTTGTGCTTGAGCAGCTCGAGGCGCGGGTGGTCCGCGGGGTATCCGCGTGGCCGGGTCTTCAGCCGCTCGCCGACGACCTCGTAGCCCTCGGCCCGGAGCCCGTCGACCAGGCGCTCCAGCGCGACGCCGATGCGGTCGTCAGCCACGGCGACCCGGAGCCGCTCCACCTGGTCGCCGGCCAGGTGCCAGTAGCCGCCGCCGAGGTAGAGCCCGTCAGCGGAGAGCTCCACGTAGCGGGTGCCCCTGGTGGGGCTGCGCACCACCGCTGCCGCGGCCGTCTTGTAGGGCGTCTTGTCGGCGGAGAAGCGCACGTCGCGGTAGGGCCGGAACAGCGTCGACTCGCCGAACTCCGCCGCCACCGCCGCCAGCAGTGCCTGCATGGGTGCGCGCACGAACGTCTCGTAGCCGGCCTTGTGGTCGCTCCAGTAGGCCTTGGAGTTGTCCGCCTCGAGGCCGGCGTAGAACTCCAGCGCCTCCTCGGGGAAGCCCGCGAACCCCGCGACCGGCCGACCATCGGAAGCAGCCACTAGTCGCCGGCCAGGTCGGTGTGCAGCCGGACCTCCGGCACCAGCTCGCCCATGTCCAGCTGCCGGCTGACGCCGTCGGCGGCCCAGCCGGCCGACTCGTAGAACGCCTGCAGCGCGCCGTCGGCCGCGAAGGCCCAGGTCACCGCATGGCTGACCCCGTCGGCCCGCATCGCCTCCACGGCAGCGGCCAGCAGGCGGCTCCCGTGGCCGAGCCGGCCCGCGCCCGGGTGGACGAGTAACGGGCCGACCTCGTCGGTGCCGGTCGGGTCGAGGTCGTCGTCCACCGCCGGCGCCACGGCGACCACGCCCACCAGCCGGTCGGTGTCGAGGGCGACCAGCACGTGATGGCGTCGGCTCGGGGGGCTGGTGACGGCCTCGCGCCAGTGTGCCTCGGCTTCCGGCGTACGAAGGGTGGCCAGTGCGACGGCTGGCAGCAGCGGACCGTACGCCGCCTGCCAGGTCTGCACCTGCACTGCTGCAATGTCCGCGGCGTCAGCCGGTCCGGCTGCCCGCACACTGACATCGGCCATGCGACCAACCCTAGCCGCGGTGATCAGGTGCGGGGAGTCTTCCCCAGGCGGATAGCCTCCGCCGGTGCAGGAGCTCTCGCCGGCCCGGGCGCGACGGATCGCGCTCACCGCGCAGGGCTTCGCCGACCCGCGGCCCACCGGGCGGCCGGACCGCCGCCACTTGAGGCGGGTCCTCGGCCGCACCGGGCTGTTCCAGCTCGACTCCGTGAACGTGCTGGTCCGCTCGCACTACCTGCCGCTGTACTCCCGCCTGGGTCCCTACCCGCGCGACCTGCTCGACCGGGCGGCGTATGCCGACCACGAGCTGTTCGAGTACTGGGGCCACGAGGCGTCGCTGCTGCCGGTCGAGCTGCACCCGTTGCTGCGCTGGCGGATGGCACGCGCGCAGACGTGGAAGCGGATGGCGCAGGTGGCCAAAGAGCGCCCGGAGTTCCTGGCCCGGGTGCTCGCGCAGGTGTCCGACGCCGGCCCGCTCGGCGTGGCCGACCTCGTCGACGGTGGCCGCCGAGGCGGTTCGTGGTGGGGGTGGAGCGACGGCAAGAACGCGCTGGAGTGGCTCTTCTGGACCGGCCAGGTGACCACTGCCGGGCGGCGCGGGTTCGAGCGGCTCTACGACCTGCCCGAGCGGGTCCTGCCGGCCGCCGTACTGGCGGCGCCGACACCGACCGAGGAGGAGGCGCACCGCGGGCTGCTCCGGGTCGCTGCCCGGGCACTCGGCGTGGCCACCGCCCTCGACCTGGCCGACTACTTCCGGCTGAAGTCGCCGCTCGCCCGACCGCGGATCGCCGAGCTGGTCGAGTCCGGCGAGCTGGTGCCCGTGTCGGTCTGGGGCTGGCGGGCTCCGGCGTACCTCGACCCTGGAGCCCGCGTGCCGCACCGGGTCGACGCCCGGGCGCTGCTCTCACCGTTCGACTCGCTGGTGTGGGAGCGGGACCGCACCGAGCGGCTGTTCGGCTTCCGCTACCGCATCGAGATCTACGTGCCCGCGGCCAGGCGGCTGCACGGCTACTACGTGCTGCCGTTCCTGCTCGGCGACCGCCTGGTGGCCCGGGTGGACCTGAAGTCCGACCGCGCCGCGGGGACCCTGCTGGTCCAGGCGGTGTACGCCGAGCCGGGCGCCGACCCCGCTGCCGTCGCCTCCGCGCTGGCTGTCGAGCTGCGGTCGATGGCCGGTTGGCTCGGCCTGGATCGGGTGGCAGTGACCGGTCGTGGCGACCTGGCGCCGGGGCTCGCCCGGGCGCTCGGCGGGTCGCCCGGGTGAGGTCCTGGCGGGTGGATAGATTCCGGGCATGGGAAGCGAGGAGCCGCGCGACGTCGAGTTCCGCTCGGACATGAGCGTCGAGCTGGTCAAGGCCAGCGCTGCCGACTCCGACGTCATCTGGGCGGCCAGGGTCTCGACGGCCGGCGAGCAGTCACTCGAGTCCCTCGAGCAGGACCCGGAGCGCTCGCGTGGGCTGGTCAACTACCTGATGCGGGCCCGGCACGGCTCGCCGTTCGAGCACTCGCACTTCACGTTCCTGGTCCGGGCGCCGATCTTCGTCTTCCGCGAGTTCATGCGGCACCGCACGTTCAGCTACAACGAGGAGAGCGGCCGCTACCGCGAGCTGCAGCCGGTGTTCTACGTGCCCGCGGCCGACCGCAGCCTGGTCCAGGAGGGCAAGCCGGGCCACTACGTGTTCGTCTCCGGGACCGCGGAGCAGCACAAGCTCGTCGAGGAAGCGACCAAGGACGCCTGCCGGCAGGCGTACGCCGCCTACCAGGAGATGCTCGATGCCGGCGTCGCCCGAGAGGTGGCCCGCGGCGTGCTGCCGGTGGCGACGTACTCCTCGATGTACGCCAGCTGCAACGTGCGCGCACTGATGAGCTTCCTGTCGCTGCGCACGCAGCGGGACGACTCGACCTTCCCGTCCTACCCCCAGCGGGAGATCGAGATGGTGGCCGAGCAGATGGAGGCGCACTTCGCCGAGCGGATGCCGATCACCTACGCGGCGTTCGACGCCCACGGCCGGGTCGCTCCCTGACCATCCACCAACCTCTGGTGGATCTTGCGGGCGTGCGTGTCGCATCCGACCGGCGCGCCCGCAAGATCCGTCAGAGGTGAGGGTGGGTGGTGAGGGCGGGTAGCCTGAGCCCCATGCCCGACCTGCTCCCGTTCGGCCGCGTGCTGACTGCGATGGTGACGCCGTTCGCTGCCGACGGCGGCCTCGACCTCGACGGGGCGGCCCGCCTCGCCGAGCACCTCGTCGCCCACGGCAACGACGGCCTGGTGATCAGCGGTACGACGGGGGAGTCACCCACCACCTCGGACGAGGAGAAGGAGCAGCTGCTCCGCGCGGTGGTCGAGGCGGTCGGCGACCGCGCTCACGTGCTGGCCGGCGTCGGCACGAACGACACCCGGCACAGCGTCGAGCTCGCCCGCGCGGCCGAGAAGGCAGGCGCTAGCGGACTGCTGGCCGTGACTCCCTACTACAGCAAGCCGCCGCAGGCCGGCTTGGTCGCCCACTTCGAGGCCATCGCCGGTGCCACCGACCTGCCGGTGATGCTCTACGACATCCCCGGCCGGAGCGCTGTGCCGATCGAGACCGAGACGCTCGTGCGGCTGGCCGCCCACCCGCAGATCGTCGCCGTGAAGGACGCCAAGGGCGACTTCTCGGCCAGCTCGCAGGTCCTCGCGCGCACCGACCTCACCTACTACTCGGGAGACGACATCAGCACGCTGCCGCTGCTGGCACTGGGAGCGGTCGGTGTTGTCAGCGTCGTCGGGCACGTTGCCGGCGAGCGGATCGCCGCGATGGTCACGGCGTACGCCGGCGGTGACACCGCCGCCGCGCTCGCCGTCCACCGCGAGCTGCTACCGGTCTTCACCGGCTTCTTCCGGACGCAGGGCGTGATCCTGACCAAGGCGGCGCTCGCCCTGGCCGGGCTCCCGGCCGGGCCGGTCCGGCCGCCGCTGGTCGACGCCACGCCGGACCAGGTGACGCAGCTGCGCGCCGACCTGGCCGCCGCGGGCCTGTCCCTGTGAGCCACCCGCACCCGGAGCTGCAGGCGCCGCCACGGCTCGCCAAGGGCGCCCTGCGCGTGGTCGCGCTCGGCGGGCTCGGTGAGATCGGTCGCAACATGACCGTCTTCGAGTACGACGGCCAGCTGCTCATCGTCGACTGCGGCGTGCTGTTCCCCGAGGACGAGCAGCCCGGCATCGACCTGATCCTGCCCGACTTCAGCTACATCAGGGACCGGCTGGACGATGTGGCAGCGATCGTGCTGACGCACGGTCACGAGGACCACATCGGAGCGGTGCCCTACCTGCTGCGGGAGAAGGCCGACATCCCGCTGGTGGGGTCGCGGTTCACCCTCGCGTTGATCGAGGCCAAGCTCAAAGAGCACCGGATCACGCCGTACACCCTGCAGGTGAAGGGCGGCCAGCGGGAGCGGTTCGGCGCCTTCGAGTGCGAGTTCTTCACCGTGAACCACTCGATCCCCGACGCCCTGGCGGTGGCGATCCGGACGCCGGCCGGGCTGGTGCTGCACACCGGCGACTTCAAGATGGACCAGCTGCCGCTGGACGGAGTGCTGACCGACCTCGGCGGCTTCGCCCGGCTCGGGGCCGAGGGCATCGACCTGCTGCTGGCCGACTCGACCAACGCCGAGGTGCCGGGCTTCGTCACCAGCGAGCGCGAGGTCGGGCGGGTGCTCGACAACGTGTTCCGCCGCGCGGCCGGCAAGCGGATCATCACCGCCTGTTTCGCCAGTCACGTGCACCGGGTGCAGCAGGTGCTCGATGCGGCGGCCGCCCACAACCGCAAGGTCGCGTTCGTCGGCCGGTCGATGGTGCGCAACATGGGGGTCGCCCGCGACCTCGGCCTGCTCACCGTGCCCGACAAGCTGGTGGTCGACCTCAAGGTGCTCGACGACCTGCCTGCCGCCCAGGTGGTGCTGGTCTGCACCGGCTCCCAGGGCGAGCCGCTCTCGGCGCTGTCGCGGATGGCCAACCGCGACCACCGGATCCGGATCGAGGCCGGTGACACCGTCGTGCTGGCCAGCTCCCTCATCCCCGGCAACGAGAACGCCGTCTACCGGGTGATCAACGGGCTGACCCGCTGGGGCGCCAACGTCGTGCACAAGGGCGTGGCGATGGTGCACGTCTCGGGCCACGCCCCGGCCGGCGAGCTGCTCTACCTGCTCAACGCGACCCGCCCGTCCAACTACATGCCGGTGCACGGCGAGTGGCGGCACCTGCGGGCCAACGCCGACCTGGCCGAGCTGACCGGGGTGGACCCGCGCCGGGTGGTGCTGGCCGAGGACGGCGTCGTGGTCGACCTGGCCGACGGCCGGGCCGCGGTGACGGGCAAGGTGCAGTGCGGCTACGTCTACGTCGACGGGCTGGTCGTCGGTGACGTCAGCGAGTCCTCACTGAAGGACCGGCGCATCCTCGGTGACGAGGGCTTCGTGACGATCGTCGTGGTGGTCGACTCGGTCACCGGGAAGGTCAGCGGCCGGCCGGAGATCTACGCCCGTGGCTTCAGCGACCAGCCGGACGCGTTCGACGCGGTCCGCCCTCTGATCGAGGGTGAGCTCGACCGGGCCGCGGTCGAGGGTGTTGCCGACGTACACCAGCTCCAGCAGCAGATCCGCCGCATCGCCGGCCGCTGGGTCAACGACACCTACCGCCGCCGTCCGATGATCTTGCCGGTCGTCGTCGAGGTATAACTTCGCGCCGGTCCGGTCACGGAGCGAGGAGAGCTCATGAGCACGTCCACGATCACGCCGTTCGACTCCGCCCACGTCGAGCGCGGTGCCGACGGGATCGCCCGCTACACCAACCTGGCCGACTCCGTCGTGGCCATGCTCAAGGCGAGCGTGGAAAGGGTGCCCGACGTCGAGGCGGTCGTCGAGCTCGGGGCCGGCAGGCTGACCTACGCCGAGGTCTGGGACCGGGCCGGCCGGGTGGCCGGCGGCCTGCGCGACAAGGGCGTTCAGCCCGGCGACCGGGTAGCCATCCGCCTCCCCAACGGCGTCGACTGGGTGCTCGCGTTCTTCGGCACGCTGCTGGCGGGTGCTGTCGTCGTACCGGTCAACACCCGCTTCAGCGAGAGCGAGGTCGACTACGTCGTCAGCGACTCCGGCGCGGCGTGTGTCGTTCGCCCCGACGAGCCCCTGCCCGACGGCGAGCCGCTGGTCGTCGACGGCCTGGGCCACGAGGACCTCGCGGCGATCTTCTACACCAGCGGGACGACCGGCTTTCCCAAGGGGGCGATGACCAGTCACGCGAACTTCCTGGCCTCGGCCGAGAACTGCCTGCGCGTGGTGAGCATCGACCGCGACGGTGAAGGCAGCAAGACGCTGATCTCCGTGCCGCTGTTCCACGTCACCGGCTGCGACAACCAGCTGCTGCTGCAGGTGCTGCGCGGCGGTACGTCGGTGATCATGCCGACGTTCGACGTCCGCGCCTTCCTCGCCGCCATCAGGGACGAGCAGATCGACCTGCTGACGACGGTGCCGGCGATCTACTGGCTGGCGATCAACCAACCGGAGTTCGCGCCGGACGACATGGCCTCGGTGCGCTTCCTGTCCTACGGGGGCGCCCCGATCGCCCCGGAGCTGGTCAACCAGATCAAGCGCGCCTTCCCCAACGCCCGGGTCGGCAACGGCTACGGCCTCACCGAGACCGCCGCCGTCGCCACCTACCTCACCGACGAGTACGCCACCGAGCACGCCGAGAGCGTGGGATTCGCCTGTCCCATCAACGACCTGACGCTCGACGACATCGGCGGCACGGGCAGCGGCGAGCTGCTGATCCGCGGCCAGAATGTCGTGCTGGGCTACTGGAAGAAGCCGGAGGCGAGCGCGGCAGCCTTCGTCGACGGCTGGCTGCACACCGGCGACATCGCCACCATCGACGCGCAGGGCTTCATCGCGATCGTCGACCGGGCCAAGGACATGATCAACCGCGGTGGCGAGAACGTGTACTGCGTCGAGGTCGAGAACGCGATGGCCATGTACCCGGCCGTCTACGAGACAGCGGTGATCGGCGTACCCGACGACATGATGGGCGAGAAGGTGGGGGCGGTCGTCGTCCCCAAGCCCGGGCAGCAGGTGGAGCCGGCCGAGCTGGTGGCGTTCCTGCGCGAGCACCTGGCCGACTTCAAGGTCCCGGAGTACGTCGTGGTGCGGGCCGAGCCGCTGCCGCGCAATGCCGGGGGCAAGATCCTCAAGCCGCCGCTGCGGGAGGAGACCCAGTGGGGCGAACCGCTGCGCAAGCGCTCAGCGCGCCGCTGACCGGCTGAAGCGGCTGAACCGCCGCCTCCGGGAGTGGCCGGCGGCCATCGCCAGCCGGTGGGCCCTGGCCCGCTCGGCCGCCGAGTCGTCAATCGGCTCCAGCGAGCCGACCACGTAACTGAGCAACAGGTCGGCCAGCGCCGGGTTGAGGGCGAGCACGGGGCCGTGCAGGTAGGTGCCGAGGATGCGACCGGTGGCGATCCCCTCCGAGCCGCCCGGCTCGCCGCCGTTGCCGATGCCGGCGAGCGCCGTTCCGAGCGGCTGCGCCGACGGCCCCAGCGAGGTCAGCCCGCCGTGGTTCTCGAACCCGACGACGACCGGCAGACCGAGGTCCGCGCGCGGTTGCACCACCGCCTCCCCGACAGCGCGTGGCGTGCGGCGCGGGTCGACCGGCCGCCTGGTGCGCAGGTCGAGGACGGCTGCGCCGGACATCGTCGTCCCGTCGCTGACCTCGAAGGACTCGCCTAGCACCTGCAGGCCGGCGCAGACGGCCAGTACGGCGGCCCCTCGGTCGACGACGCCGGCGAAGACACCGCCCTCGGCGAGCGCGCGGGCGACGTGGCGCTGGGCGGCGTCCTCCGCTCCGCCGAGCAGGTAGACGTCGCAGCCGGCCGGAACCGGCTCGCGGGACTCGACCGAGACGACGTCGGCGCCGATGCCGCGGCGGCGCAGCCGCTGGGCGAGCACCGTGGCGTTGCCGCTGTCGCCGTACGTGCCCAGCAGCTCCGGGTAGAGCAGGCCGATCCGGACCGCGGACTCGCGCCCGGCGCTCACAGCACCCTCAGCTCACGGAACGCCGTGTAGTTGGCGCACACGTCGACGTCCGGGCCGGTGTCGCTGCGGGCCCCGGTCAGGCGAGCCGCCGCCGCCCGCAGGGCCGCCGCGCGGTCGGTGACGACGTCGTGCGGGACGTCGGCGTAGGACAGCCGCAGGGCCAGGTCACCGGCTCGGTCACCGGTCGCCACCACGTGCCGGCCGGCGATCTGCTCGAACGGCACGTCCCACAGCCAGGAGGTGTCCTTGCCGTCGGCCGACCGGGCGTTGATGGCCACCACCAGCGGCCGGCCGTCGGTCGAGATCACGTCCAGCACCTCCTGCCACCCGGCCGGGTTCTTGGCCAGCAGCATCCGGTAGCCGGTGCCGTCCACGTGCACAGTGCTGTAGCGGCCGTCCACTGCGCTGACCGTGCCCATCCGCACGACCGCCTCGTCCACCGGCACCCCGAGGGAGTCGGCAACTGCCAGCGCCATCGCCGCGTTGGACCGGTTGGCGCGGCCGGGCAGCGACAGCATGAGCTCGTGCCGGACACCGCGGACCTCGACGCCGCCATCGGTGACCTCGACGCTCGGTTCCGGCCGCCGCAGCTCGCACCCCTGGCAGTGCCAGCCGGCGTCGTCGAACCGGACCAGACCGCCGCACGCCGGGCAGGCGGTCGCGTCGAGCCGCCAGGCCAGCCCAGCGCCGACCCAGACGACCCGGGCTGCGGTCTGCGCCGCCCAGACGACCAGCGGGTCGTCCGCGTTGGCGACGACGGTCGTCTCGCTCGCGCGAGCTGCCATCTCCCGCCACGCACCGGCGATCCGCCGGGTCTCGGCCATCCGGTCGAGCTGGTCCCGACTGAGGTTGAGCAGAACCACCGTCCGGGGACGCACGCTCGCCACCACCCCCGGGAGGTACACCTCGTCCACCTCGAGCACGCTGAACCGGTTCCTGGGCCGCACCGCGAGGGCGCTCACCAGGCCGGCGGGCATGTTCGCGCCACCCGCGTTGCTCGTCACGTCGTACGCCGAGGCCAGCGCCTGCAGGACGAGCTGGGTGGTGGTCGTCTTGCCGTTGGTGCCGGAGACGCAGGCCAGGCACCTGTCACCGGCCAGCTCCGTGAGCAGAGTCGAGTCGACGGCTAGAGCGAGCGTGCCGCCGATCACCTGCCCCGCGCCGCGCCCGAGTGCTCGCGAAGCTGCGCTCGCGGCGCCGGCGGTCAGCAGGGCAGCCGTAGTCCGAGCGCTCAGTGCGACCTCCTGTGACGACGCGGCTGCCGACCGCACGTCGGCACGGCTGGTAGCCGCAGTCTCCACCACGGCGCCGGGGCCAGCCGTAGGTCGATACGCGTCGCCCGTGACGCGGTTCCACCTGCAATGCCACCGGGCCGGGCGCCCGTCAGCCGAGCCGCGCCGGGCGCAGTCGCTCTGCGTGTCGCTGGAGTGACCGGCGGGGCGGTAGTGGCACAACGGGCTACGGTGGCGGAATGGCTGCCCGCTCCGGCTC
>JALYXH010000138.1 GCA_030947185.1 Actinomycetota bacterium
CAGATCGCCTGCGTGATCACCGAGGCGGCGGCCGCCAACATGGGCGTGGTGCCCCCCGAGCCCGGGTTCAACGCCGGTTTGCGCGAGATCACGGCCCGCTACGGCGCCCTGCTCATCAGCGACGAGGTCATGACCGGGTTCCGCGTCAGCGCCGCCGGCTGGTACGGACTGGACCCGGTCGACGCCGACCTGTTCACCTTCGGCAAGGTGATGGGTGGCGGCCTGCCGGCGGCGGCTTTCGGCGGCCGCGCCGACGTGATGGCCCGGCTGGCCCCGGCCGGCCCGGTCTACCAGGCCGGCACCCTGTCGGGTAACCCGGTGGCCGTCGCCGCGGGCCTCGCCACTCTTCGGGCCTGCACCACTGAGGTCTACGCCTCCGTCGACTCCACCGCCCTGCAGGTGGCGGCTCTGGTCGGCGGCGCCCTGGACGAGGCGGGGGTGGCGCACCGCGTCAATGCCGCCGGCTCGCTGTTCTCGGTCTTCTTCGCCGACCACGAGGTGGTCGACTACGCGACGGCCACGCGTCAGTCGGTCGAGCGGTACCGGGTCTTCTTCCACGAGATGCTCAGCCGGGGCGTCTACCTGCCGCCGTCGGCGTACGAGGCGTGGTTCGTGGGCGCGTCCCACGACGCGGAGGCGGTCGAGCGGGTGGCCGACGCGGTGCCGTACGCCGCCCGGGCAGCTGCCGCGGTCCGCGCCCCGGACGTGGTGGTCGCGGCGACCGCAGGGGACCGGGCGTGACCGGCCCCACGACGACCGTGCACCTGCTGCGGCACGGCGAGGTGGACAACCCTGCTGGCGTCCTCTACGGGAGGCTGCCGGGCTTCGTGCTCTCGGCCGCCGGGCACCGGATGGCCGAGCTCTCCGCCGACGCGCTCGCCGGCCGCGACATCGTGGCCGTCGTCAGCAGCCCCCTCGAGCGGGCGCGGGAGACCGCCACACCGGTCGCCGGCCGGCTCGACCTCGACGTCACGATCGACGAGCGGCTGATCGAGGCGGCCAGCGCGCTCGAAGGTGAGCCGGTCGGCATGGGACGTGACGTGCTGGCCCACCCGCGCTACTGGCGCCACCTGACCAACCCGCTCCGTCCGTCCTGGGGAGAGCCCTACGCGGAGGTGGCGGCCCGGATGCTCGCCGCCGCGACGAGCGCGCGCGACCTGGCCAGGGCCGACGGTGGGGACCACGAGGCGGTCTGCGTCAGCCATCAGCTGCCCATCTGGACCCTGCGCCGATCCGTCGAGGGCAGGCACCTGTGGCACCGGCCCGACGTCCGCCAGTGCGGGCTCGCCAGCCTCACCAGTCTGACCTGGCAGGGCGAGCGGGTGGTCTCGGTCACCTACACCGAGCCGGCCGGGGCGCTGACCCGCACCCCGTCGACGCCGGGGGCCTGAGCCGATGCGCAGGGCAGCCGGGGTTCTCCTGCTGGCCCTCGTCCTGACCGCCTGCACGGGCGGCTCCGATGCCGTGAACCAGAGCGGTGGGGGCGAGACCCGGTTCGTCGCCGGGAACAGCAGGACCGGTGTCCTTCCCGCGGCAGACCGCAAGCCGGCGCCGGCTGTGAGCGGGCCGCTGCTGGACGGCTCGCCGTACGACCTCCGCAGCCTCGAGGGCCGGGTCGTCGTCGTGAACTTCTGGGGCAGCTGGTGCGCGCCCTGCCGGGCCGAGGCGGCCACGCTGGAACGCGTCTACCAGTCCAGCCGTTCCTCGGGCGTGCAGTTCGTTGGCGTCGACGTCAAGGACGAGACCGGTCCGGCAACGGCCTTCCAGCGGGCCCAGGGCATCAGCTATCCCAGCCTGTTCGACCGTGCCGGGGCGGTCGCCGTCCGGTTCCGCGACCTGCCGCCGGCCGCCATCCCGACCACGCTGGTGATCGACCGGCTCGGCCGGGTCGCTGCCCGCTTCCTCGGCGGAGTGACCGAGGGTGAGCTCGGTCCGGTCGTGGCGTCGGTCGCCGGGGAGCGGGCGTGAGCGTGCTGGCGTCGGTGGGCGGCTCGTTCGCCGACGCCGTCCGCAGCGGCCCGTTCCTGCTCGCCGCACCGGTCGCGCTGGTGGCCGGCCTGGTCTCGTTCCTCTCGCCGTGCGTGCTGCCGCTCGTGCCCGGCTACCTGTCCTACCTGACCGGCCTGTCCGGAGCCGACCTCGCGGGACGCGAGCCAGTGGCGGTTGAGCCGCCGGTGGCCGGCAAGGGTGCGGTCGGCGTGCTCGACCGCACCGCGTCGCCGCCCACCGCGGTGGTACGCCGGGGCCGGGTGCTGGTCGGCTGCTCGCTGTTCGTGCTGGGCTTCAGCGCGGTCTTCGTCAGCTACGGCGCGCTGTTCGGCGGGATCGGCGGCTTCCTGCGCCTCTACGAGACGACGGTGAGCCGGGTGCTCGGGGTGGTGAGCATCCTGCTCGGCCTAGCCTTCCTGGGCCTGGTGCCAGGGCTGCAGCGCGAGCTGCGCGTGCACCGGCTGCCGACCGCCGGGCTGGTGGGTGCGCCGCTGCTCGGGGTGCTGTTCGGCGTCGGCTGGACGCCCTGCATCGGGCCGACGCTGGGTGTGGTGCTCACCCTGTCCACCAGCAGCGCGACCGCCTGGCGCGGGGCGCTGCTCTCCATCGCCTACTGCATCGGGCTGGGGGTGCCGTTCGTGCTGGTCGGGCTGGCGTTCCGGCGGGCCACCGGAGCTCTCGGCGTCCTCCGGCGGCACAGCCGGACGATCACCGCGGTCGGCGGCGCGATGCTGGTGGCCATCGGGGTCCTGCAGCTGACCGGGGCCTGGCAGTCGCTGGTCGGCTCGCTGCAGGGCTACATCGGCAGCTTCACGACGGTGGTCTGAGATGTCCACCGACGTCACCGCCGCCGCGCAGGAGTCGGCGGACGCCTTCGAGCCGGCCGAGGCGCTGTCGACGCAGCCGGCACCGGTCGGACCGGCCGGCGGCTCAGCCCGCGGGATGCCGGCGCTCGGCGCCCCGCTGCGGCGGGCCTGGCGCCAGCTGACCAGCATGCGGACCGCTCTGTTCCTGCTGTTCCTGCTCGCGCTCGCCGCCGTACCCGGGTCCCTGCTGCCGCAGCGGGGGCTCAACCCGGTCAAGGTCAGCACCTACTACGCCGCCCATCCCGCGCTGGCCCCCGTGCTCGACAAGCTGTCGCTGTTCGACGTGTTCGCCGCGCCCTGGTTCGCCGCTGTCTACCTGCTCCTGTTCCTCTCCCTCGCCGGCTGCCTGGTGCCACGCACGCGGTGGCACGCCTCGATGCTGCGGGCGGCCCCGCCGGCGGCGCCGCGCAACCTCGCCAAGCTGCCCGCCTCGGCGCAGTGGGAGACGGCGGGTGAGCCCGCCGAGGTGGCCGCGGCCGCCGCCGCGTTCCTGCGCCGGCGGCGGTGGCGGGTCGTCGTACGCCCGGACGCCGCCGGTCGGCCCACGGTGGCGGCGGAGAAGGGTTACCTGCGGGAGACCGGCAACCTGGTCTTCCACCTCTCGCTGCTGGTGCTGCTCGTCGGTATCGCGCTGGGCGGACTGTTCGGCTACAAGGGCACCATCCTGGTCAAGCAGGGCGACGGCTTCGCCAACACCGTCAGCCAGTACGACAACTTCGTGCCCGGCCGGCTGTTCCGCCCGAGCATGCTGTCCCCGTTCGCCTTCACCCTGGACCGCTTCAGCGCGACCTACCAGGACTCCGGCGCTGCCCGGACGTTCGACGCACAGGTGTCGGTGACGCCGGCACCCGGCCGGCCCACCCGTCAGTACGACGTGCGGGTCAACCACCCGCTCGACGTCGGCGGTACCAAGGCCTACCTGATCGGGCACGGCTACGCGCCGCGGCTGCGGATCACCGACGCCGACGGGAGTGTCACCGAGACCGCCGCGCCGTTCCTGCCGCAGGACGGGGCGTTCACCTCGACAGGTGTCGTCAAGGTGCCCGACCTGGCCCGGGCGGCCGACGGTTCGCCCCGCCAGCTGGGCCTGCGCGGGTCGTTCTCGCCGACCACTGCGGTCAGTCCCGCCAAGGGCTTCGTGTCGATCTACCCCGGTCCGCGCGACCCCGGCCTCGTGCTCGTGGCCTTCCGCGGGGACCTCGGCCTCGACTCCGGGGTGCCGCAGTCGGTGTACGCGCTCGACACCCGGCACATGAAGCCGATCGGCCAGGCCTTCCTGCTCCCCGGCCAGAGCCTGGCCCTGCCCGACGGCGGCTCGGTGATGTTCACCGGGTTCACCGAGTGGGCGACCTTCCAGGTCGGTGCCGACCCCGGCAAGCTCACGGCGCTGCTGGCCTCCGTCGGCATCCTGGTGGGCCTGCTGCTGTCCCTGCGGATCCGTCGCCGGCGCGTCTGGCTGCGCCTCTCGCCGGCCGATGAGGGTTCGCCGAGCGGGGCCGGGGAGGACCGTCGTACGGTGGTCGCGGCGGGTGGCCTGGCGCGCACCGACGCCGACAGCTTCTCCGAGGAGTTCCGCGAGCTGCTGGGCCCACTGCAGCCACCGAGCCCCTCTCCGTCCCCGTCGTTCCCGCCCGCGTCGTCGAAGGAGTGAGCGTGCCGGTCAACCAGGGCCTGGCCGCGTTGAGCGACCACCTGTTCTTCGCTGCGGTGGTGGCCTACACCGTGGCCATGCTGGGCTACGCCGCCGAGTCCGCCCGCCGGCGGGCCCGGGCGACGGCGACCGCCGACGCCGTCCCGGTCGAGCTGCCCGCGGCCCGGGTGCACGAGCGGATCGAGCAGCCGGCCC
>JALYXH010000166.1 GCA_030947185.1 Actinomycetota bacterium
CCCCCCGGTCCGTCCCGTTCCGACGCTGGCCGAGCGACTGGCCTCGGCCCAGGCCGCGCCATCGGCGGCCGACCCGCTGACCCGGGCGCTGGGCTACGTGCATGTCATGGACGCCCTCACCGGCTGACCGGTCAGGGACGCGGACCCTTCGACGGCGACGGCGGCACCGGCTTCGGGGCTGCCGACGGCGGAGCAGGTACGCCGGGTGACGGTGGCGCCGGAGAGCCCGGCGGTACCGGGACCGGCTTGGACACCACCGGTGCTGGTGGCCGGCGTACGGGCTGGCGCCTGCGCGTCGGCGGCGGCGGCGTCGGCATGGGGGTCGGCAGCAACGCCGGTCCGGGGCCGTGCGCGGCCTGGTAGGCGTCCAGCACATGGGCGAAGATCTGCGCCGGCAGCGTCCCGCCGTAGACCTCGTCGACGCCTTCGACGTTGACCATCGCGTGCGGCGTCTTGTCGGGCAGCGACTCGTCCTTGTAACCCATCCAGGTAGCGATGCACAGCTCGCGGGTGCACCCCACGAACCACGCGTTTGTGGTGTGGTCGGTGGTGCCCGTCTTGCCGTAGACGGGGAAGTCCTGCTTGGCCGCGACACCGGTACCGCGGTCCACGACCCCCTTCAGCACGTCGGTCACCTCGTCCGCCACGGCCGGCGGGAGAGCCTGCTCACCCTTGGGTTCGGCCGGCTCCTGGCGGACGACGGTGCCGGCATCGGCGGGGCCGCTCCCGCCGCTGCGGATCGTCAGGATCGAGCGGGTGTCCCGGCGTACGCCGTGGGCCACCAGCGTCCCGTAGGCCCGGGCGACCGAGATCGGCGTCACCGGTACGCCGAGTGCCATCGCCTTGTTCGTCCCGATGTTGCGGGCCGGGCCGAGGCCGGCGGCGACGGCGACGTCGCGCACCTTGTCCTGGCCGATCTCGTCGGCGAGCGGCGCGTAGACGGTGTTGACCGACTGCTCCATCGCCCGCCGCAGCGAGATCTCCCCGGTGGGCACCTCCTCGTCCGGGGCGTTGCAGACCCGGTAGGGGTCGGGCTTGCCGCCTGGGTTGGGGATGTTCTTGCACTGGGGGGCGAAGTAGGCGTCCTCCACCGACTTGCCGGCCATCAGCGCCGCCGCCAGCGTGAACGGCTTGATGGTCGAGCCGCTGGACCGCTCGGCCGAGGTGGCGAGGTCGAACGAGCGCTTGCGCTGGTAGGGCGTCTCGGGCCGGGTGGCGATCGCCTTGAGATCGCCGGTCCGCGGGTCGATGGCGACGATCGCGGCCTGCGGGTCCTTCGGGTTGGGCAGCACCTGCGCCAGCGCCGCCACCGCCGCCTTCTGCAGGTCGAGGTCGAGGGTGGTGGTGACCCGCAGGCCGCCGCGGAAGAGCTGGTCGTCGCCGACGCTCTTGCGCAGCTCGCTCTCCACCAGGTCGGCGAACTCGGGCGCGACCGTCGCGGTGATGTCCGGTCGGCCCTGGTCCTCCAGGATCACCGGCGGGGACCGGTAGGCCTCCGAGGCGTCCTGGGAGGAGATGTAGCCGTTGGCGACCATCCGGTTGAGCGTGTAAAGCTGGCGCGACCGGGCGGCCGACAGGCTGTGCACCGGGTTCCACACCGACGGCGCCGGCGCCATGCCGGCGAGCATGGCCGCCTGGCCGAGGGTGAGCTCCTTGGCCGGCACGCCGAAGTAGTACTTGGCGGCGGCCTGGATGCCGTAGGTGCCGTTGCCGAGGTAGAGCGAGTTGAGGTAGCGGGTCAGGATCTCCTGCTTCGACAGCTGGTGCTCCAGCCGGACCGCCAGGGCGGCCTCGCGGATCTTGCGGGCGGCGTTGCGCTCGGACCCGACGTAGGTGTTCTTGACGTACTGCTGGGTGATCGTCGACCCGCCCTGGGTCCGGGACCCCGAGAAGTCGTTGCCCGCCGCGCGCAGGACCGACAGCGGGTCGACGCCGGAGTGGTCGAAGAACCGCTCGTCCTCGGCGGCCACCATGGCCCGTCGCATCGGCTCCGGGATGTCGGCCGCGGCCACCTCCTCGCGCACCTGCGGGGAGGTGATCGTGGCCACCAGGGCCCCCTTGCTGTCCAGCAGCAGGGCAGCCTTGGGCGGCGGCGGGGTCGAGAGGTCGGCCGGCGCCGACATCAGCCCGGCGGCGAAAGCCAGCCCGCCGACGATCACTGCGAGCAGCAGCCAGAGCAGGAGCACCAGCAGGCGGTGCAGCCATCGTCTGGGCAGCGAGGTCCTTGGCGGCGGCTCTGCCGGCCGCCGTGAGAGCGCCGGTCGGGACACCCGCGGTGGCAGCACGGTGGTGGTGCCGAGCATCAGCTCGTCGCCCACCCGGTTGCGTCGCCGCGCCTGTCCTTCACGCACACAGCGTAATGGCGGTATTACGATCAGCCGTCTCTCCACGCCAATCGGTCAGGGGCGCGTCGTGGGCATACGTGTGCTGGTGGTCGATGACACCGACCACGTGCGCGAGATGCTGGTGGAGATGCTCGCACTCGACGGCTTCGAGGTCGTCGGCTCGGCCGCTGACGGCGAGTCCTGCACCGAGCTGGCCGTCCGCACCGACCCGCACGTCGTGGTGATGGACCTTCGCCTGCGCGCCCCGGCCGGGATCGACGGGCTCGAGACCACCAGACGGCTACGGGCCCAGCGCCCCGACCAGCACGTGATCCTCTACACCGCCTACCTCGACGCCGCGATCGAGGCCGAGGCCCGCGCCGCCGGGGTCGCCCTGTGCCTCGGCAAGATGGAGGGCATCCCGCAGCTCGAGCGCGAGCTGAGCCGGCTGACCCTCGAGATGGCCCACGACACCTGACCCAGCCGGCCCGGCCGCCGATAGGCTCCCCCGTCGTACGGCGGAGCACGGCGAGGAGGGGTCACGTGTCCACCAGCGCGGGGTCGACACCGCCATCGAGACCGGTGTCACGCCGTCGCCGGCGCGAGCGCGACGGGGTCAGCGCGGTCCTCGCCGGCGCTGCGTCAGCGGCGGCGGCGGAGGTCGAGGCCAGCCTGCGGGTGCAGGGCGACCCGGCGGTCGCGGCGTTCTTCGACGTCGACAACACGATGATGCAGGGCGCCTCGATCTACCACTTCGCCAAGGGCCTGGCCGCGCGCAAGTTCTTCACCTGGCGCGACCTGGCCCGTTTCGGCTGGCAGCAGGTCAGGTTCCGGCTCCAGGGCGAGAGCGAGGAGTCGATGACCGAGGCGCGCGAGTCGGCACTGGCCTTCGTCGCCGGCCACAAGGTCGACGAGGTGGTGGCACTCGGCGAGGAGATCTACGACGAGCTGATGGAGAGCCGGATCTGGTCGGGCAGCCAGGCGCTCGCCGGCCAGCACCTCGACAACGGCGAGCGCGTCTGGCTGGTGACCGCCACCCCGGTCGAGCTGGCCCGGATCATCTCCACCCGCCTGGGACTGACCGGCGCACTCGGCACCGTCTCCGAGGTGGAGGACGGCGTCTACACCGGCCGGCTGGTCGGCGAGCCTCTGCACGGTCCGGCCAAGGCCGAGGCCATCCGGGCGCTCGCCGAGCGGGAGGGGCTGGACCTGGCGCGGTGCACGGCCTACAGCGACTCGGCCAACGACCTCCCGATGCTCGAGCTGGTCGGCCACCCGGTGGCTGTCAATCCCGACGCAGACCTGCGCAAGGCCGCGCAGGAACGTGGGTGGACCATCCGGGACTACCGCACAGCGCGCAAGGCGGCCAAGGTCGGCCTGCCCCCCGCGGGCGCACTCGTCGCGGGCGGTGTGGTGGTGGGTGTGCTGCTGCGACGCCGCCGCGAGCGGACCCTGCAGGCGCGGCTGGTCGCCGCCGCCGCGCGCCGGCCGCCGACGCTGCGC
>JALYXH010000005.1 GCA_030947185.1 Actinomycetota bacterium
CCCGGCCGCACAGCCGGTTGAAGTCCTCGATGTGATGGCACTTCTCCAGGCCGGTCTCCAGGCTGATGCGGCCGGACTTGACCAGGTCGGCGATGTTCTGGTCCATCGTGCTCATGCCGAACTTGGCGCCGGCCTGCATGGCCGAGTAGATCTGGTGCGTCTTGCCCTCGCGGATCAGGTTCCGGACCGCAGGCGTGGCTACCAGCACCTCACAGGCGACGACGCGGCCATTGCCATCCGCCGTCCGGCAGAGGGTCTGGCAGACGACCCCTTGCAGGGAGCCGGCCAGCTGCACCCGGATCTGCTGCTGCTGGTGCGGGGGGAACACGTCGATGACGCGGTCGATGGTCTGGGCGGCGTCCGCGGTGTGCAGGGTGGCGAAGACCAGGTGACCCGTCTCGGCAGCGGTCAGCGCCACCGAGATGGTCTCCAGGTCACGCATCTCGCCGACCAGGATGATGTCGGGATCCTGCCGCAGGACGTGCTTGAGCGCGTTCTGGAAGTTGTGTGTGTCCTCTCCCACCTCGCGCTGGTTGATCAGGCAGCTCTGGTGTGAGTGCAGGAACTCGATCGGGTCCTCGACGGTCATGATGTGGTCCTGGCGCTGCCGGTTCGCCAGATCAACGAGCGAGGCCAGCGTTGTCGACTTGCCGGAACCGGTTGGACCGGTCACGAGGACGAAGCCACGAGGGAGCATGGCGAAGTTCGCCACGGACGCTGGGACGCCCAGCTCCTCCAACTTCTTGATCTCGTAAGGGATGAGCCGGAAGGCGGCACCGACGGCGTCGCGCTGCCGGTACAGGTTGACCCGGAAGCGGGCCTTCCCCGGCACGGCGTAGGCGAAGTCGAGCTCGAGAACCTCCTCGAAACGCTCGCGCTGCTTCTGCGTGATGATCGCGTACATCATCCGCTGGATGATCGGCGGAGTCATGATCGGCGTGTTGTCGAGCGCTGTCAGGTGCCCGTGCAGGCGAACCATCGGCTGTGCGCCGGCGGTGATGTGCAGGTCGGAGGAACCACTGTCCAGGACCCGCCCGAGCAGCTCGGTCAGGTCGACGCCGTCGTCGGCCTCGTCTTCGGTGGACATCCGCGTATAGGCGGCCTCGTTGACCTCGGATTTCCCGACTAGTGACGACGCCCCTTCGTCCACCGCGCGCCCGGGTGCGAAGGGCGCCACTGGCGCAGCCGACGAGGGATCGAGCGCAGCAGGCGCGAGCTGCGCCGGGCTGGGCGGTGCCGGAGCGACGGGTGCGGCCACCGGAGCCGCGGCTTCCGGCACGAACGCCGGCGGTGCAGCGACCGGCGGAGCAGTCGCAGCAGCGGGCGGTGAGGTGGTGAAGTCCGTGAGATCGCCGAGCGAGGGCGCTGCAACGAAGCCGGCAGCA
This sequence comes from Actinomycetota bacterium, assembly GCA_030947185.1. Classification (GTDB taxonomy): domain Bacteria; phylum Actinomycetota; class Actinomycetes; order JALYXH01; family JALYXH01; genus JALYXH01. The sequence goes on from JALYXH010000005.1 coordinate 1,386, forward strand.
GCGCGCTCGCCCAACGGCGGTTCTGCCGCTGGAGTCAGCGGGGCGACGGGTGCTAGCCGAACCGCCTGAGCCGGACCGTGCTGCGCGGGGACGAGGTGCTCGGTCACGGGCGCCGGCGCCGTCTGGGCGGGCACCGAACCCTCTACGCCGGTCGGTGCCCAAGTCGGGTCGAGCGGCGAAACTGCCTCCGTCGACGCGGCCGGCGGTGCGAAGAAGTCATCGAGGCTCCCGGTGTTGTCCGACAGCGAGCCGTGCTCCACGTGCAGCCCCTTTCCACGCACCGGCGGTTGCGGTACGAGGTTGTCCCAGTGGCATCGGACGCCAGCCGTGGCCGCTTGAGCCGTACGGCGCAGTCGCGCTGCGTCCGATGGAGCCGACCCGCTCAGACGACGACGCGCAAGATCTCTTCGAGCGCAGTGACCCCGAGGCCGACCTTGGCCATGCCGTCCATCCGTAGGGTGACCATGCCCTGCTCGCGGGCCAGCCGCCCGATCATCTCCGCGGATGAGCGCTCGACTGCCAGGCGCTCGATGTCCTCTGTCACCGGCATGACCTCGTGCAAGGCCAGTCGGCCCTTGTAGCCGGTCTTCGAGCACGCGGAGCAGCCCACGGGCCGGAACAGGGTCGGTAGTGGCTCGGCTGACGTCCAGGGATAGCGCGCGTGCCGAAGGGCCTCCTCGGTGGGGGTGTAGGACTCCTTGCACTTGCTGCACAGCCGCCGGGCGAGCCGCTGCGCGAGCACACAGTCCAGCGCGGACCCGACCAGGAAGGGTTCGATCCCCATCTCGATGAGGCGGCTGATCGCCGACGGCGAGTCGTTGGTGTGCAGGGTGGAAAGCACCAAGTGACCGGTCAGGGACGCCTCGATCGCGATCTGCGCGGTCTCGTGGTCCCGGATCTCACCGATCAGCACGACGTCGGGGTCCGAGCGCAGGATCGAACGCAAGGCAGACGCGAACGTGAGTCCGGCTTTGACGTTGGTCTGCACCTGGTTGATCCCGGCTAGCCGATACTCGACTGGGTCTTCCACGGTGATGACGTTCTTCTCCGCCGTGGAGACGATGTTCAGGGTGGCGTACAGGGTCGTCGACTTACCCGAGCCGGTAGGCCCCGTTACCAGGATCATCCCGTACGGCTTGGTGAAGCTCTCCGAGTAGTTCACATAGTTCTGTTCGCTGAAGCCGAGGTCGGCCAGCGTCAGCATCGCGGTCGAGTTGTCGAGAATTCGCATGACGACTTTCTCGCCCCATACCGTCGGTAGCGTCGCCACCCGCAGGTCGATCTTCTTGCCGTTTGCGTTGACCGACAGCCGGCCGTCCTGAGGGATCCGGCGCTCCGCGATGTTGATCTCGGCCATGATCTTGAGCCGGGAGGTGACGCCCGCCTGGATGCTCTTCGGCGAGCGCATCACCTCGTGCAGCACACCGTCGATGCGGAAACGCACGCGCAGATCGCGTTCGGCGGGCTCGATGTGAATGTCCGAGGCTCGGTCCTGGATGGCCTGGGTGATCAGCAGGTTGACGAACTTGACGATGGGGGCGTCGTCCACGACCTCGCGGACCTTCGCCAGGTCGTCTTCCTCGTCGTTGTTGTCCAACGACATGGTCAGCTCGTCAAGATCCGAGTCCGCCCGGTGGAACCGGTTGATCGCGGATGCAAGATCGGACTTGGTGGCAACGACCGGCTGGACCTCCATGCCGGTCAGGGACCGCAGGTCGTCGATGGTCAGGACGTTGCCGGGGTCGGCCATCGCCACCACCAGCCGACCGTCCTCGTATCCGATCGGCAACGCGTTGTGCCGCCGGCACACCGAGCTTGGAACCGACGCCACGGCCGAGCCGTCGACCGGGTACTCCGTCAGGTCGACGTAGCGCAAACCGATCTGCGACGCCAGCGCGGCCACGAGCTGACCCTCGGTGAGGACACCGAGATCGACAAGAACTCGACCTAGGCTGCGTCCTACCCGCTGCTGCTCGGCGACGGCGGACGCCAGCTGCTCCTCGCTGACCAAGCCGTCCTCGCGGAGGATCTCCCCGAGCTGCTTCATCGTGCTCCTCTGCTTGGGCACCGGCAGCCGTGGCGTACGGCGGCGCGCGGTGCGGTCATGCCGTCCATCGGCGCAACTGCTGAGCGGCTTGACTGACCAGGCCGGCCGGGCCGGTCAGGTCTTGTGCGGCCGGTTCGCGAGCTGATCGGCAAGGGCGGTGAGCGCTTGGGAGAGTGGTTCGTCCGGTCCGAGCGCGATCGCGCTGCCGTCGCGGAACGCGAGGCGCACCGCAACCGGCGGGGGCGACGAGGTGGGAACGGCCGGCTCGGAGGACTCGGCCGGTTCAGCCGGCGGCAGCCATCGCTGTCTGGACAGCGATGGTGTGGCAGGCGACAGACCGGCCTGCCCTGCGCCGGCGCGGTGCCGGCCGAGCGAGCCTGCGCGGGAGAACCAGCCCATGGCGGGCTAGGCCGATGCGGGCGCGGCGTCGAGGGTCTCCACGACGGCGTAGAGAAGTGCGAGCAGCACCGACTTGACCGACTCGCGGTCAGTCGCGTCGCACGGAACGACAGGCACCTCCGGGTCGAGGTCGAGCGCCTCGCGGACCCTTGCCTCGTCGGCCGGGTCGAGCCCGTCGGCCCGGTTGAGCGCCACCACGAAGGGCACCTTGGCCATCTTTCGGAACGACGCGAGAATTCCGACCGCCTCGGCCACGGACTCCTCGCGGCTCGCGTCGAGCAGTACGACGTAGCCGATCATGCCCTCGCCCAGGATCTCCCACATGAAGTCGAAGCGGTCCTGGCCGGGGGTGCCGAAAAGGTAGAGCACCAGGTCGCGGTCGATCGTGATGCGGCCGAAGTCCATCGCGACGGTCGTCTCGCTCTTGCGCGAGCGGGTCGAGTCGGTGATGTCCTTCTCGGTCGAGAGCACGGTGATCTCGCTGATGGTGCGGATCAAGGTGGTCTTGCCGGCGGCGAACGGACCGGTGATGACGATCTTGACCGCCGTACCGCCGTGCTTGCGTCGCATGGAGTCCCTCGCGGTTGTCATGTCACAGCCCCCGTACGCCGGCGATCAGGCGCAGCAGCAGGCTCTTGTTCACGCTGGGGTCGCGCTCGATGCCCGCGACCGTCTCCGGGTCCGCGACCGCGGACGTTCCGTGGACGACGGCCTCGCGGCGTGGCCCGCTGGCCGACGGTGCCGGCCGGCCGGCGCTCGCCACCGACGTGGCGTTCTCCGAGCCGGCCCGCCGGGCGGCCGGCACCAGCGGCTCTTCCGGG
>JALYXH010000172.1 GCA_030947185.1 Actinomycetota bacterium
GTGTCGGCCTCGGTCGGCCAGGCCGCGGCCCGCTGCCGGCCGCGCGCCGCCAGAGCGGCCCGCTCGGCCGGCTCGTCCAGCAATCGGGTGACGGCCGCGGCGAGGGCGGCCGCGTCGCCCCCCGGTACCAGGACGGCGGCGCCTCCGCGCAGCAGCTCGGGCAGCCCGCCGACTGCCGTCGCGACCAGCGGACGGCCGGCCGACAGGGCCTCCTGCGCGCTCAGCGAGCGCGCCTCCCACCGGCTCGGCAGCACAACCACGTCCGCGGCCGCGAGCAGGTCGGCGATGTCGGTACGCCGACCCAGCAGGCGCACCGGGGCACCGGTGCGGGCGATCGTCGCCGCGAGCTGCCCGTGCAGCGGGCCGTCCCCCGCGATCACCACCATCGGCGGCGGGCGGCGGGCGGCCCACGTGCAGGCCGCGTCGAGCAGGACGTCGTAGCCCTTCTGCTCGTGCAGCCGCCCGACCGCCAGCAGCAACGGTCCTGCGCCGACTCCCAGCTCGGAGCGCATCTCGGCGGCGGAGCGCCGGGCCGGTGGAAGCTCGGGTGCGGCTACCGGCGCCAGCCGTACGTCGGAGCCACCCAGTGAGCGCACCCGGCCGCCGAGGTCCTCGGAGGCGACGAGCGTGAGGTCGGGCCGGCGCGCGACGTACCGCTCCCCCAGGGCTGCCAGCCGTCGGGGCGCGGCCGGGCGGAGTACGGCGTTGTGCCAGCTCACGACGAACGCGGGCCGGCCGCTCCCTGCTGTCCGTAGGGCCAGGCTGCTGAGCAGCCCGGCCCGTAGGCCGTGCGCATGCACGACCTCTGCGGTCCCGAGCAGGCGCCGGAGCCGGATGAGCGCTGTCAGGTCGCGCATCGCCGGCCGGCTGGGGATCTCGACGCGGTCGAACGCGGCCCCGGCGGCAGCGAAGCCGAACAGCTCCTCGGCCGCCGCCGGCCCGAGGACGCGGACCCGCGCGCCGAGCCTGTGGAGTCCGGCTGCCAGCGAGGCCACGTGCCGGCCGACCCCGCCGGTGCTCGAGGCCAGGACCAGGTCGACGCGCAGACCGTCGAGCGCCGGCTCAGCCATGCCGGTGCCGTCCACCGAGCGCCCACACCGGGCGCCCGGCCACTGCTGAGCCAACCAGGGCGAAGACGACCAGAGAGAGCAGACCGACAACCGTCGCCGTGACCAGGCTGGCCAGCGCCCCGTGTGGGCCCACCACCCTCGCCAGCAGGGCACCGGCCGAGGCCCCGGCCAGCGCACCGAGACCTCCCGCTCCGGCCACTCGGCCCACACCGGCCAGCGCCGCCGGACCGGCCGCTCGGAGCAGCCCACGGGCGAGCAGCACCCCCGCCACCGACATCCCGACAGTGTTGCCCAGCGCCAGCGCGGCGACCCGGCTCCCGCCGGGCAGTACGCGCACCAGCGCGACATCGGCGGCGACCACGGCCAGCCACCCGACGACGGTGGCCGTCGCCGGCGTCCGGCCGTCTCCGCGGGCGTAGAGCGCGCGACCCAGCAGGGCCAGCAGCCCGTAACCGACCAGTCCCGGGGCAAACGCGAGCAGCGCTCGCGCCAGCGCCTGCGTGCTCGGCGTACCGGGAACGTGCAGGGCCAGGGCGCGAGCCACTGGCACTGCCGCCGCTGCCAGGACGCCGGCCGCCGCCAGGGTGAGGAGGACGACCGTGCGGGTCGCGCCGGCCGCCGTCGCGGCGTAGGACCGCTCGTCCGCAGCCGCGGCGTGCGCCGACAAGGCCGGGAAGACGCTGGTCGCCACCGGGACCGCCAGCACCGCCCACGGGACCAGGAAGACGGCGCTCGCCAGCTGGTAGACCACCACACTCCCGGGCGGCGCACCGTCGTTGGCCAGCCGGAGCACAACCACCACAGACAGCTGCTGGGCGACGAGGCCCGCGGTCCCGGCCAGGGCCAGCCGGCGCACGCGCCGGGCCACCCCGGGCGGAAAGGACAACGTCAACGACAGGTGGAGACCCAACCGGCGCAGAGGGACCAACAGTCCAAGGCTGAGTACGACGACCCCGAGCGTGGTGCCGACCGAGAGGACCAGCTCGTGGCTGCGAGGGAGAGCCCCGAGCTCCTCACCGCTGTCACCCGCCAGCGCCGCGAACACCAGGTAGGCCAGCACCACCACCAGGCTGGACAGCAGCGGAGCCAGCGCGGGTCCGAGAAAGCGGCGGTGCGCCTGCAGCACGCCGGTCAGCACGATGCCGATGCCGTACAGCACGACCTGGGGCATGAAGACGACGAGCATCCGCGCCCCGAGTGCCACCTCGTCCGGACGTAGGCAGCTGCCGGAGGCGCCGCCGTGGCCGAGGAGCAGGCCCATCAGGGGCCGCGCGAGCAGGGCTCCCACCACCGCGAGCGGGGTCAGCAGCAGCACCGCCCACCCGAGCAGGGCCCCTGCCGTGCGGCGGGTGATCGCGAGGTCGGCTGCCGCCACCGGGCCGGCGAGCAGGGGCACCACAAGGCTGGCCAGCGCTCCGCCGGCCACCACCTCGAAGATGATGTTGGGCACCAGGTTGGCGGTGCTGTAGACGTCGCCGAGGCATGACGTCCCCACCGCCCGCGCCAGCACTGCCGTCCGGCCGAAACCCACCACCCTGGCCAGCACGGTGACCGCAGCGATAGCCACGGCGGCCCGCGCCAGCACCGCGGCGCCGCCGAGTCCACCCCGCCGGCCGGGTCGGCCGGGTCGGCCGGGTCGGCCGGATCGGCCGGATCGGCCCTCAGTCATCGCCGGCCGCAGCCGCCGGGCCATCCGCGCGGCGGCCGAGGGCGTCGAGCCAGCGCAGCGGGGGCGTCGCCCCGATCACCTTGGTGAAGCTCACCGTCTCGCTGGCGGCGTTGAGTGCGACGACCGCGCCTAGGAGGGCGCCCGTCCGCCTGCGATCACCACCGGCAGCTGCCGCGAACCCTAGGGCGGCGCCCAGGGCGTTGGCACCGGCGTCGCCGATCATCTGCCGCTCGGCCAGGTCGGCTTCGAGCAGCCCGGCTGCGGCGCCCACCGGCCCGGCGGCCAGCCAGCCGGCCGGACCGCTCGACAGCGACAGCGGCACACCGGCGGCCAGCGCCACCTTGAGGGCACGCCCGGGGCGAAGGTCGAGCAGGTTGAGCAGGTTCGCGGCCCCCGCGACCACCCCGGCGGCGAGCAGACGGTCGACCGCGCCTGATGGCAGGGAGCGGGTGGCAACGGTCGCGGACACCGTGATACCGGCGATCTTCACCAGGCCGGCGCTCAGCCGCCCGGACCGCCCGGCTGCCAGGTGTCCGGAGAAGCCCTTTGTCGCCCGCTCGATCGGCCGGTCTCCGACCCAGTCGTCGTACCAGCCGGCGGCACCCGCTCCGCCGGCCGCCACGAGCGCGCCCAGCGCGACCGACGGGCCGCCCGCAAATCCGCCGAGGGCCGCCGAGCTCGCTGCCGCAAGGACTGCCGCCGGACCCGATGTCCTGCCCACGGGCCGCCCTCGGTAGTTGACCGTCTGCCACCCCTGCCCCCCGGCATCGGCGCGTCGGTCCAGAGCCACCTGGAGCGACCGCGCGGCCAGCAGTCCTCCCGCTGCCAGCGCGAGCCGGGCCGCCGCGACGCCGCCGGAAGCCCGACTCGGGCTCATGTGCCGGCGGAGGGACTGACGGTAGGCACCGGCAGCGGCGCACTGGCGCCGGGGCCCGTGCCGTACTGCCCTGACTCCCCGCGCAGCTGACCACGGAGGCTGAACACGGTGGCCACCGCGCCGATGGCGGAGTCCGCTCCGTCCACCGTCGACACGTTCGCCGAGAGCTTCGCGTCGGCACGCAGCGCCGCGATGGCTCCGCCCCCCGAGGCGGCCTCGCGCGGACCTGCGAGCACCGCACCTCCGCTACGGGCGTCCATCGCCCCGACGAGCGCCAGCAGCGCCTTCACTGCCTCCGTATCCGCGGGCGTGGCCTTGTCAGGAGCGGGCCCCACGATCGCGACGCCGAGCGTTCCCATGGTCGGCGGGTCGCCCTCGACGGTGAGCAGCCCGGCGGCCTGGAACCCGGCGAGCACGGTGGTGGCCGCATCGTTTGACAGGCTGCCGCGCCGGTCGGCAGTACCGACCAGGGCAGCGGCCAGCTCGGCGCCGGCCCGCTCGCCCACGGTCGCGCCCGTCAGGGCGATCCCGGCCGGCGCCAGCCGGCTGACCAGGTCGTCGAGCGCTGCCGCCTTGTCCGGCGCCACGTAGTCGCCACGGATCTTGACCCGCGCGCTCACCTGGGCGCCGGCCAGCCGCAGCTCGTTGACGACGCCGTCCCGGATCGCATCGGAGGCACCCGGGGCGCTGATCACGACCACACGCTGGCCGGCCAGTCGGCCGGTGACGAGCAGCGGCGCGACGGCACTGACGAATGTCTGGTCCGAGCCGACCTGGCCCTGCAGCGCACGGACCTGACCCTCGAGGGTGCGCTTGTCGCGCGCCTGCACGCTCACCCGCCCGCGCAGGTCGTCGAGGACCGGGCCGTTGAGGGCGGTGGTGCCGACCACGATGCCGATCGTGAGCGCCAGGAAGATCGCGACGATGGACACGATGTGGTAGCGGAAGTCGATCATGGCTAAGCCTCTGATCCGCAGCTACCCGTGCGCAGGCGCGCCACTCGGCGTGACGGTCGCATCACGGGCATGGCCTTTCCCACTGGGTACGACGAGGCATGGCCCGACCCTAGATGAGGGCACGTCGCTCGCGGCTAAGGCAGCGCCAGCGCCTCTCTGCCGAGCTGCACGGTCATCTCTATCCGGTGCTCCATGTTGCTCATGACGGCGCCGAGCATGCTCCCTGCCGACGGCGCGCCGCGAAGCCTCAGCGCTCGGGCGGCTCGGCGCGGCCGAGGAACCGCTGGGCGGTGCCCTCCGTGGTCGGGTCGGGGGCACGTGAGAGACCGCCGCGGACGGCCTCGAGCAGGGCAAGTCCCTGACCGGCCAGCGACGCGGTGAGCCCACTCAGCCCCTCGGCGCCGTCGAGCACGGTCAGGTTGGCGCCCTGCAGGCCTTCTGCGACCGCCCGCAGCATGTCCGGCAGCTGCTCGATGACCCGCTGGTCGAGGGCGATCCGGCCCTCCGCTGCCGCTGCCGCTGAGGAGAGCTTGGTGGCCTCGGCCTGGGCCCGGGCGAGGGTGGTGATGCGGGCGGCCTCTGCCTCGGCCGGCTTGGCCACCTCGGCGATCAGCTCGGCCTCGCGCAGATCGGCGTTCTTCTCGGCGACCAGCGCCCGCTCGGCCAGCACCGCCTGCTGGGCCTGCGCGGCGGCCAGCGGACCTGCCTGCTGGGCCTTCTGCTGGGCGGCGTCGATCTCCGCCTGGTACTGCGCCCGGGCGACGGCGGTCTGCCTGGCGTACTCGGCCTGGTTGCGCTCGGACTCCTGCCGGGCCATCGCCGAGGCCTGGTCGGCCACCGCCTGCGCGACGTTCGCCGCCTGGTTCACGGCTGCCTGGTGGGGCGCGGCGAGCGCCTTGATGTAGCCGGCGCCCTTGTCGTCGATGCTGCTGATCTGCAGCGAGTCCACCGACAGCCCGATCTTGCCCATCTCGGTCTTGCTCGCGTCGAGGATCGCCTCGCCGAGGGTCTGCTGCTCGCGGATGATCGCCTCGACGGTCATGCTCCCGATGATGCTGCGGAGATGGCCGCTGAAGATGCGCCCCACCAGCGTCGCCATCTGGGACTGGTCGCCCTGGAACCGGCGGGCGGCTGCCGCGATCGACTCGTGGTCATCGCCGACCTTGAACGCGATGACCGCTTGGACGCCGAGCGTCAGCCCCTGCTGGGTGAAGCAGTCCTCGATCACCTCGGCCTCCTGCATGGCGAGGGTGAGGGTGGAGGCCCGGGACAGGATCGGCATGACGAACACGCCATGCCCGGTGACGATCTTGAACTGCAGCGCGTCGGCGCCGCGCTGCTTCTTGCCGCTGATCAGCAGCGCCTCGTTGGGAGCAGGCACCCGGTAGCCCAGCATCTGCTCAGCCCCTCTCCGGCCGCGGTGGGTCGAGGGGGGCTCCGGGAGCCCGGCCGGGAGCCGGGTCCGGCGGTACGTCGGCCAGCGGCCACGGCTCGACGTCCACCTGGCGACCCCCTCGATTGTGGATCACCACTACATGCTGCCCCACCTCGACCGGATCCGGGCAGAAAGCCAGATAGTGGTGCGGCAGCCCCTCGACCACGACGCGGATCTCACCCGCCCGCGAGCCACCACGGACCCTGCTCTCGACGACCCCGATCGCGCCGACCAGCGACTGTCCGCTCATCGCGCGGCGCCGACGGTCGCCGGCGTACACACCGGGACCGGCCGGCGCACCCTGTCCTCGCTCACGCTGCTGATGGTGTCACCTCTGTCCCTTCAGCGGCCGGCCGCGCTCTACCGTGTGCGACGTGATCCCTCCCGTGGTGGACCTCGACTGGTGGCGGCAGCGCTGGGACTCGGTGGTCCTGGCCGACGTGCGCTGGTACCTCGACGAGCGGTCGGGACATGCTGCCTACGACGAGGGTCACCTCCCGGGCGCCGTGTTCGTCGACCTCGACCGGGTGCTGGCCGGCCCACCCGGCCCGGCCGACGGGCGCCACCCGCTACCCGACCCACAGGTGTTCGCCGAGGGGATGGCGCAGCTCGGCATCGGCGACCGAGACGCCGTGCTCGGCTACGACGACGGCGGCGGCGTGATCGCGGCGCGGCTGGTCTGGCTGCTGCGCGCGACCGGGCACGAGGCCGCGCTGCTCGACGGCGGGCTGGCGAGCTACGCCGGTCCGCTCGAGACCCACCCGCCGCAGCGGCCCCGAGCCGCCTTCACCGCCATGCCGTGGCCGGCCGGGCTGCTCGCCGACGTGACCGATGCCACCGACCCGGCGTACGCCGTGCTCGACGCGCGCGAGCCCGAGCGCTACCGCGGGGAGATGGAGCCGATCGACCCGCAGCCGGGCCACATCCCCGGCGCCCGCAACCTGCCGTGCCGCGGCAACCTCGACGAGACCGGCCGGTTCCTGCCGGTCGAGGCGCTGCGCCGGCGGTTCTCCGACGTCGGCGTCGGTGCCGGGACCGACGTGGTGTCCTACTGCGGGTCCGGCGTCACCGCCTGCCACACGCTGCTCGCGCTGGAGCTGGCCGGTCTCGGCCCGGGTCGGCTCTACGCCGGCTCGTGGTCGCAGTACAGCGCCGACGCCACTCGACCGGTGGCGACGGGCACCTAGAACAGACCGGTCAGCCAGAACAGGAAGCTGTGCCACTTGTCGGCGACCAGCTCGACATAGGCGTGGCCCGCCGACGACACCGCCACCACGGCGATCATCGTCACCAGGGTGGCCAGCACGAGCAGCAGGAGCGAGCGGGCCGAGATGCGGCTGCGGTAGAGCCGGCTGACACCCTTCGCGTCGACCAGCTTGCCGCCCAGGCGCAGGCGGGTCAGGAAGGTGCTGGCCATCCCGGCCCGGCCCTTGTCGAGGAACTCGACAAGCGTCGCGTGGGTGCCGACGGCGACGATCAGCGAGGCGTCCTTCTCGTCGGCGAGCAGCATCGCCACGTCCTCGCTGGTGCCGGCAGCGGGGAACACGACGGCGTCCACGCCGAGGTCCTGGACCCTGGCCAGCCCGGGCGCGAACCCGTCGGGGTAGGCGTGCACGACCACCTCGGCACCGCACCGGAGAACCTCGTCGCTCACGGAGTCCATGTCGCCGACGATGAGGTGCGGCGTGTAGCCGTTCTCCCGCAGCGCATCGGCGCCGCCGTCCACACCGATCAGGACCGGGCGGAACTCCCTGATGTAGTGCTTGAGGACGGCGAGGTCCTGCCGGTAGTCGTAGCCCCGGACGACGATCAGCACGTGCCGACCTGACAGGTTGGTCCGGATCTCCGGGACGCCGACGCCGTCGAGGAGCAGGTCCCGTTCCCGTCGGAGGTAGTCCATCGTGTTGGCAGCGAACGCCTCCAGCTGGATCGACAGCCCGGCCCGCGCCTCGGCCATCGCCGCGGCGACCGTCTCCTCCGTCTGCCGGCTGCCCGTGGCGACCGGTCGCTCGCCGATGTAGAGGGTGTCGTCGACGAGTCGGACCGTGTCGTTCTCGCCTACGGCGGTGAACACCGCGCCGCCCACCGAGTCGAGCAGCGGTACGCCGGCGGCCATCAGCACCTCCGGCCCGAGGTTGGGGTACCGCCCCGAGATGCTGGGCGCCGCGTTCACCACGGCGGCGACCTTGCAGTGCACCAGCGCGTCGGCACTGACCCGGTCGAGGTCCACGTGGTCGACAACGGCGATGTCGCCAGGTCGCAGCCGGCTGGTCAGGTGCTTCGTCCGGTGGTCCAGCCGGGCCGATCCGCTGACGCCCGGCAGGGCCGGCTGCCGGTTACGGCGCAGCGTCGCGAGCTTCACCGCCTCATCCTGCCACTGGCCGGCGGTCAGCCCGCGGCGCGGGCGGTGGCGGCGACGGCCAGCAGCTCCTCGGCGTGACCGCGGGCCAGGGCGGACTCGTCGAGGCCGGCCAGCATCCGCGAGAGCTCACGCAGCCGGCCCGAGTCGTCGAGGACGATCACCCCGCTGCTGGTCACCTCCCCGTCGTCGTCCTTGACCACGTGCAGGTGGCGGTCGGCGAACGCCGCTACCTGTGGCAGGTGGGTGACCACCAGGACCTGCGAGGTGCGGGCGAGGCGGGCCAGCCGTCGGCCGACCTCCACGGCAGCGCGGCCACCGACACCGGCGTCGACCTCGTCGAACACCATCGTCGGCACCGGGTCCGCGCCGGCGAACACCACCTCGACCGCGAGCATCACCCGGGACAGCTCGCCACCGGAGGCGCCCCGCTGCAGCTGGCGGGCCGGCGCGCCAGCATGCGGGACCAGCAGCAGCTCCACTTCGTCGACGCCGTCGGGGCCGAAGTCGTACTCGCCTCGTCGGGTCACCGCCGCCACGACCTCGGCGTGCGGCATGGCCAGCTCGACCAGCTCGCCGGTCACGGCGGCACCGAACCGCGCGGCGGCCTCGGTCCGGGCTTGGGACAGCCCGGCGGCCAGGACCGCCAGCTCCGAGCGCAGGGCGGCGCGCTCTTCCTCCAGCTCCGATGTCCGGTCGGTGTCCCCGGCAAGGGTCTCGCGGCGTAGCCGGGCCTGCCGCGCCCAGGCCAGCACCCCGTCGACGTCGGGCGCGTACTTGCGGACAAGCCGGCCGATCGTCGCCTGCCGGTCCTGCGCGGCAGCGAGCCGCAGCGGGTCGGCATCGATGGCATCGGCGTAGGAGGCGAGGTCGGCCGTGACGTCGGCCAGGAGATAGCTCACCTCGGCCAGCCGGGTGGCCAGCTCACCCAGCCGCGGGTCGTGCGCGCCGACCGCCTCGACCGCGCGGCGCGCCGCGGCGACGAGCTGGCCCGCATCGGGACCGGCGGCCTCGGCACTGCCGAGAAGCGCCTCGTGGGCGACCGTGGCCGCGGCTCGCAGCGCGTCGGCATGGCCCAGCCGCTCCACCTCCGCGGCCAGGGCGACGTCCTCCCCCGGCTGCAGGTCGGCGCCGGCGACCTCGGCGAGGCCGAACTCCAGCAGGTCGGCCTCCTGCGCCCGCTCGCGTTCGCGGGTGCGGAGCTCCTCGAGCAGCGCGCCGACCGCCAGCCAGCGGGCGTACGCCGTCCGGTAGCGCCCCAGGAGCTCCTCCACCGGCGCGCCGGCGAACCGGTCGAGTGCGGTGCGCTGGCGGGCCGGGCGCAACAGCCGGTTCTGGTCGGACTGTCCGTGGACGGCGACCAGCGACTCGGCCAGCTCGGCGAGCACCGCCACCGGGACGGACCGCCCGCCGACGTACGCCCGGGAGCGGCCCTCACTCGACACCGTCCGGGACACCAGGAGCACGTCGTCGTCGAGATCGGCGCCGGCATCGACGGCCCGTCGCGCTGCCTGCCCTTGCGGATCGACCTGCAGCCTGCCCTCGACCGCGGCGCGGCCGGCCCCCGAGCGGACCAGGCCGGCATCGGCCCGACCGCCGAAGAGCAGGCCGAGCCCCTGGACGACCATCGTCTTGCCGGCGCCTGTCTCACCGGTGACGACAGTGAGCCCGGGAGCGAGCTCGAGCACGGCCTCAGCGATCACACCCAGTCCGCTGATCCGAATCTCTTCGAGCACGGCCCCGACGATAGCCGGGCCGCCTGACGGTTCCGGGTACGCCGGGGCGGCGTGCCGCCAGGTCGGGGAACGGCTGTGGGTTACCGCGCGGGGCGCTCAGTCGCGGCGGCCGCGCCAGCCCTCGACCGGCAGGTGGAACTTCGCCACCAGCCGGTCGGCGAACGGGCGCACCTGCGTGCGCGCCAGCAGGACCGGGTCACTCCCCTGGCGCACCTCGATCCGGGCGCCCTCCGGCAGGTCGAGGCGCCGGCGACCGTCGCAGGAGAGCACGGCCCGGCTCACACCGGGCAGCACCTCCATGGCGACTACCGAGCCGGGCGCCACCACCATCGGGCGGCTGAACAGCGCGTGGGCGCTGATCGGCACCACGAGCAGCGCCTCGACCTCCGGCCAGACCACCGGACCGCCGGCGGAGAAGGCGTACGCCGTGGAGCCGGTCGGGGTGGCACACACCACGCCGTCACAGCCCCAGCGCGACAGCGGCCGATCGTCGATCTCGAGCACGACCTCCAGCATGCGCTGGCGGGCTGCCTTCTCCAGCGCCATCTCGTTGAGCGCCCAACCCCGGTCCACCACTACGCCGTCGGCCAGCACCGTCACGTCGAGGGTGAGCCTCTCCTCGACGGTGTAGCTGCGCTCGAGGATCTGCTCGACGATCGCGTCAAGTGCGTCCGGCTCGGCTTCGGCCAGAAAACCGACATGGCCCAGGTTGACACCCATCAGCGGCACCCGAGCGTGGCGGGCCAGCTCGGTGGCCCGTAGCAGCGTGCCGTCGCCACCCAGCACCAGCACGATCTCGACGCCCTCTGCGGCGTCGCAGTCCTCGGCCACCACCGTCGTCTCGGCCAGCGCGAGCGCGGCCGCCTCCTCGGGGAGCACCCGCACGTCGATCCCGGCCTCGAGCAGCCGCTTCGTCGCCGAGCAGGCCGCGTCGACAGCGGCCGGCCGCCCTGTGTGCACGACGAGCAGCACGGCGCGTCCGGCAGGCGGGCTCACTGCGGTCCCGTCGCGACAGCGTGCTCGAGCGCGGCCGTCTGCAGCGGCGCGGCCGCTGCCTGCAGCCACAGGAAGTACTCCACGTTGCCGGCCGGTCCGGGCAGCCCGCTCGCCACCACGCCCGCCGTGCCGAGCCCGAGGGCCTGGGCCTGCGCAGCGACGCCGGCGACGGCGCTCGCTCGCAGCTGCGGGTCGCGGACCACGCCGCCGGTCCCGAGTCGCTCACGACCTACCTCGAACTGTGGCTTCACCATCAGGACGAAGTCGGCGGTCGCCAGCGCGCACCGGCGCAGCGCCGGCAGCACCAGCCCGAGGGAGATGAACGACAGGTCGGCCACGACCACGTCAACGAGGGTCCCGACATCGTCCGGCTCCAGGTTGCGCACGTTGGTCCGGTCCAGGACCCGGACGCGGGGGTCGGTCTGCAGCGCCCAGACCAGCTGCCCGTACCCGACGTCCACGGCGAGGACGCTCGTCGCCCCCCGCCGGAGCAGGACGTCGGTGAAGCCACCGGTGGACGCTCCGGCGTCGAGGCAGCGCCGACTTGTCACAGTGAGCCCGCCGGCCGCGAACGCGTCCAGCGCACCGGCCAGCTTGTGCCCACCACGTGAGGCGTATCGCCCCGCCGGATCGGCCGGCTCGTCGACGATCAGGGCGGCGCCCGGGTGCACCGCGGTCGCCGGCTTGGTCGCGGTGGACCCGCCCACCTTCACCAGCCCGGCGTTCACCAGCTCGACGGCGCGCTCCCGCGAACCGGCAAGTCCACGTCGTACCAGCTCGGCATCCAAGCGGCTACGCCGGGGCATGCCCGCCGCTCCCGGTGCGCGTCGGCGAGGCCGCCGTCCTTGGGGTGGTCAACCGTCACTGCCTAGCTGTCGTCCAGTCCGGCCAGCGCGTCCTGCAGCAGCCGGTGGACCTCGTCGTAGAGCTCGACATGCCCGGTCAGCGGGGTCGTCTCGACATCGCCCAGCCGCGCGAGGGCGAGCTCCGTGCGGCCGGAGCTCCAGGGCCGGCCGGCGCCTCCCGTGGGAGCGACGCGCTCGTCCATGCCCCGCTCCCCGCCTCGATGCCGTTGCCACAGACGCTACCGCTCCGACCCGACCGTCGCCGGTCCGGCGCGCACGCGCTCCTGCGGTACGGTCGCCCGACGGCCCAGCGCACAAGGAAGGACGGCCCGCGCATGGCGACCCTCGAGGAGTGTGAGGCCGCGCTGGAGAAGCTCGCGCACCGCTTGTCGGGCGTCGACGCCGACCTGCGCCGCAGGCACGTCCTGGAACGCACGGTGAGCTGCAAGATCCCCGACCTGGGCGCGACGTTCTCCGGTCAGCTCCGAGACGGAGGGCTGCACGACGTCGAGCCCGAGCCGCTCCCCGGTGCCCAGATCAAGCTGACCGTCACCAGCGACGACCTCGTGGCCATCACCGAGGGCCGACTCAACTTCGCCACGGCGTGGGCGACCGGGAAGCTGAAGGTGGAGGCGAGCATGCTCGACCTGCTCAAGCTCCGCGGGATGTTGTAGCCAGGAGCCCGAGTCGGCGCAGGGCCTCCTCCGCCGCCGGGGAGGCACCGGTCGGGACAAGACTTCCGGTCATTGCGTGCGCCCAGGCGGCGCCACACAGGGCCCGCAGCGGGTCCAGCGACTCGCTGTCGTCTCCACCCGGCGGACCGTCGGTCGTGAGGTGGAGGCGGCCCCCATCCGCTGTCGCCAGCCAGGCGCCGCACCGCGCGGTGACCCGATCGCCGCTCACGTCCACGCGCACCTCGGGGTGCGGGCGCAGCAGCCCGTCCAGATCGGCCGCGACATACGTCGGCCGGCTGGACTCGTCGCAACGCAGCAGCTCGGCCGGGTCGGTCACGCCGGTCAGCACCAGCAGACTGTCCGTGCCACCCCGGACCGCGCCCAGGATGTCGGTGTCCAGGCGGTCACCGACGACCAGCGGATGCCCCGCCGAGGTCCGCTCGACCGACTCGCGGTGAAGTGCCCATTCCGGCTTGCCCGCGACGACCGGCTGCCGGCCCGTCGCGGCAGCCACGAGGGCGACGAGGGCGCCGTTGCCGGGGAGCCGCCCACGCGGAGAGGGCATCGTGGCGTCCCGGTTGGCTGCCACCCACCAGGCGCCCGCTGTCACGGCGAGTGTCGCCTCGGCCAGCATCGCGTAGTCGGCGTCCGGCGTGTAGCCCTGGACCACCGCGGCCGGCCGGTCCTCGGCACCGGCCGCGAGCGTCAACCCGGCAGCGACCACCTCCCGGCGCAGCCCCTCCCCC
The DNA here is from genome assembly GCA_030947185.1 of Actinomycetota bacterium. Classification (GTDB taxonomy): domain Bacteria; phylum Actinomycetota; class Actinomycetes; order JALYXH01; family JALYXH01; genus JALYXH01. The sequence goes on from JALYXH010000172.1 coordinate 13,364, forward strand.
CCGGCGACGAACACCGGCGCACCTGGCGGCAGCCGGTCCTTGAGCAGCCGCGCCGCAGCCTGGGCCGAGGTCACCACATCTGCTTCGGTGGCAGGGATGGCGAGCGCTAGCAGGTGTGCCGCGATCTCCTCCGGCGTACGAAAGGCGTTGTTGGTGACGAAGGCGGTCCGCATCCCGAGGTCGCGGGCCGCGGCCAGCGTGTCGGCCGCTCCCGGCACCACGTCCGGGCCGACGTAGACCACGCCGTCGAGGTCGAGAAGAGCCACGTCGTACGCCGTCGCGAGCGCTTCTGGGCACCCGGCCAGCACGCGCGGCGCAGGGCGTTCCGGCGGTGCCGACCCGTCCTCGGGGGCTTCCGGGCTCACCGCGACGCGGTGAGAGCTGCCCGCGCACCCCGGAGGGCCGTCGAGTAGTGCGCGATGTCGGGCCGCATGGCGGCGGCGAGGGCCAGATGCTCCACCGCGGCGGTGTAGTCGTTGGTCTTCGCCGCGGCGAGCCCGAGCCCGAACTGGGCGTAGTCGTCGGCCGGGTTGACGCTGATGATCCACTCGAAGCTGTCGCGTGCCTCTGGGTACTGGCCGGCATCGAACTGCGCGCGGGCCAGCGCCTCCCTGACGCTGCGCGACTCCGGCTCGGCGGCGGCCGCGTGTCCCAGCAGCTGGACCGCAGCTGCCGCGTTCCCGTTCTCGAGCAGGTCGACGCCGCGTAGGTACCAGTCGTAGACCTCGCCCTGCGGGAGGACGTCCGGTGGGGGCGGCGGGGCGTCGGCGTACGGGCGGGGCGGGTCCTCGGAGCCGTCGTCCGCCCGCGGGTCGTACCGCGGGTCGTAGCGGTTGTCGGGCACGCTCCTCCTCTTCCCGTCGGCCACGCGTTGCCGGTGGGCACCGGAGCCACCTCGTAGCATGCCGCCATGCACCCAGCCGACACCGACCGCCCACCCGCGCCGGCGGAGGTGTCGCTGCCCTCCCCCGGCGGGCTGGTGCTCGAGCCGTTCCAGGCCGAACGCTTCGACCCCACCCGGACCCGCGATCTCGCTGCCGTCACGTCCCCGCCCTACGACGTGATCGACGAGGACGGCGTACGGCGGCTCGAACAGGCAGACCCGCACAACGTCGTGCGCCTCATCCTCCCACGCGAGCCGGACCCCGCGGCCGACGGCACACTGGGCGCCCGGACCGAACCGGTCGACCGCTACGAGCGAGCCGCCGCCACGTTGGCCGCGTGGCGGCGCGACGGCACCCTGGTCCGCGACCCGGACCCGGCGCTCTACGTCTACGAGGAGACCGACGCAGGCCACGTCCAGCGCGGCCTGCTCGGCGCGGTCGGCCTGGTGGACCCGGACGACGGCATCATCCTGCCGCACGAGAACACCATGGCCGGGCCGGTCGCCGACCGGCTTGCCCTGACCCGGGCCACCGCGGCCAACCTGGAGCCGATCTTCCTCGTGTACGACGGCGGGGGGGCTGCGTCGGAGGCCGTCACGGACGCGCTGGTGCGGCCGCCCCTGCTGACGGTGACGACCGAGGACGGCGTCGAGCACCGGCTCTGGAGGATCGACGAGCCCGCGGTGCTGGCTGACATCGCCGGCGACCTCCGGCCCCGCCGGGCCGTCATCGCCGACGGCCATCATCGGTACGCCACCTACCTGCAGCACCAGCGCGACAAGCACGAGGCCGGTGCGGGGTCCGGCCGCTGGGACTACGGCCTGGCCCTGCTGGTCGACGCGTCGGCCTTCGGGCCGCAGGTGCACGCGATCCATCGGGTCATCCCCAGTCTGCCGGTCGCCGAGGCGGTGGCCCGGGCCGGGGCGGCATTCGCCGTACGCCGGGTCGACGGGTCGACCGAGGCGGCTCTGGACGCTCTGGCCGTCGCCGGCCGCGACGGAGCGTCTTTCGTGATCGCGGGGGACGGCAGCTTCTGGCTGCTGACCGAGCCGGACCCCATGGCGCTGGCCGCCGCCCTGCCGGCCGCACGTTCGCCGGCGTGGCGCGGCCTCGACGTCACGGTGGCTCATCTGCTGCTGATCCGCCGTGTGTGGGGCCTCGAGGACAACGAGGGCGTGGTGGACTACCGCCACGACGTCGCCGCCGCGCTGGCGGCGGCCACCAGCAGCGGTGGGACAGCTCTGCTGCTGAACCCCACCCCCGTCGAGGACGTGCTCGCTGTCGCAGCCGCCGGTGAGCGGATGCCGCGGAAGTCGACACTGTTCACCCCCAAGCCGCGGACCGGACTGGTTCTCCGGCCCCTCGACTGAGCCCGGTCGCCCCGAGCCGGTCAGGTCACACCCGGCAGGTGACGTCGGTCGCTCCGGGGCCGCCGCAGCCGGCGGGCCGAGCGCACCTCCACCTCACACCGGCTCGCGCTTCCCGCACCGGTCTGCCAGAACCGCCGGTGCAGCGAGCCGCTGACCTCGACCAGGTCACCGGGCTGCCAGCCGCCGGCGGCCCGTCGGACGTCGGCTCGCCACGACACACAGTCGAGCGTGTCCACCGTCGGAGCGCGGGCGCCGGGCCCGGCCTTGCGATCGGTCGGTCGGCGGACGACCAGGCGCCAGGTGCAGAGCAGGTCTCCGCTGGGCAGCTCCTTCTCGACGGCAGCCGCGGACAGCCGGCCCACCAGCGAGACGTCGTTGCGGTGGTCCGGGTCCTGGACCGGACGCCCAGTAGGGAGCTCGGTTTTCGTCGTCATCTGCCCTCCACGCGCGCACCTGTGCCTGCCGGCTCAGCGTCGTCCTGCGACGGGTCGAGAAGACCGAGTCGCCGGCAGGTTGTGGGCGGCTGCCGCCGAGGTCGCGGCTGTGGACGACTCAGTCGTCCGTGGGAGCGACCGCGTCGAGCTCGGCCACTCGTTCCACGGCGTCGGTCAGGTCGTCCGCGTCGTCGGCGGCGAGGATCAGGAACTGCGTTCGCGCGTCGGCGGGGCGGCCGGCTGCGAGCAGGGCGTCCGCATAGGCATAGCGCAGCCGCAGCACCGACTCCACGACCGGTCCGGCCCACAGCGTTTGCTCCTGCAGGCTCAGTACCGCGGCCCCCGCCTCCCCCAGGTCTCGACGGGCACCGGACACGACGATCGCGAGCTCGATCGCACTGGCCCGCTCCAGCCGGGTGGCGTCGGGCTCGCGAGCCATCTCGACGGCTCGCTCGGGTCGGCCCAGTGCCCGCTCGCAGTCGGCCATCAGCGGCAGGTGCTCGGGTGAGCCGGAGATCCGGCGGGCCGCCCGCAGCTCGGCCAGAGCCTGCGCGTAGTGCCCCGCGGCATAGGCGGTGATCCCGACCGCCTCGCGGACCACGCCGAGCCGACCCGCTGTAGCCCGCGCTGCCAGCGCGTGCTGATAGGCCCGCTCCGGCTCCTCGTCGACCAGCTGGCCGGCCGCCACCAGGTGGCGGGCCACCAGCTCGGCTCCCTCCTTCGACAGCGAGCGAAGGTCCCGTCGTACGTCGGGGTCGAGCATCGCCGCCTCGATCTCGTCCGGGATCGGCAGCTCACGGGCGCTCCGGCGGGCATCGCGTCCGGGGTCGGGCGGGCGACGGCCTCCCTGGCCGACCGGACGGCTCGGCTCGGCTCGGCTGCGCTCGGCGGCCGACCCGGGCCGCTGGGCGGCAGGCCGTCCGGACGTGCCCGAGCGGGCCGGCCTACCGGAGGGGGCGGGCCGGCTCTTCCCGTCTCGCGTCGATGACCCGGTCCGCGGCCCCATCTTGCCCGCCTTTGGCCCGGTCCGAGGACGACTGTTTCGCGGTTCGGACGGCTCGGGCTCGCTCTGCGCCATGGCGACCTCCGGCCTCTGTCGGCACTGCTGCAGTTCTCGACGACTGCATTCTCGACAACACGTCTGTTGACAACGTCCCGCTTCTGCGAACGTCAGCCGCACATGCGACAAGGGCCGCCCTCTCGGGCGACCCTTGTCGTGTGGTGTAGTCCGGCGGCGTCCTACTCTCCCACCCGGTCCCCCGGGCAGTACCATCGGCGCAGAAGGGCTTAGCTTCCGGGTTCGGAATGGGACCGGGCGTTTCCCCTTCGCCATGACCGCCGAAACATTATGGAGATATGGGTCGATCCCCGACCGTATCTCGGGAACCACACAGTGGACGCGTAGCTTCTTTGTGGTCAAGCCCTCGGCCTATTAGTACCGGTCAGCTGCATGCGTTGCCGCACTTCCACTTCCGGCCTATCAACCCGATGGTCTAGTCGGGGGCCTTACCAGGTTAACCCTGTGGGAGACCTCATCTTGAAGCAGGCTTCCCGCTTAGATGCTTTCAGCGGTTATCCCTACCGAACGTAGCTAAACAGCAGTGCCGTTGGCACGACAACTGTCACACCAGAGGTTCGTCCGTCCCGGTCCTCTCGTACTAGGGACAGCCCTTCTCAAGTCTCCTGCGCGCGCGGCGGATAGGGACCGAACTGTCTCACGACGTTCTAAACCCAGCTCGCGTACCGCTTTAATGGGCGAACAGCCCAACCCTTGGGACCTACTCCAGCCCCAGGATG
>JALYXH010000192.1 GCA_030947185.1 Actinomycetota bacterium
CTCCTGTACGGTGCGCCTCCCGGCAGCGACGCCGCGCTCGTCGCGCTCGCCGACGCCCTCGACGCCCTCGACCGGGAGGTCCGCCGCTCGTGACTGCCCCGCCCGAGACGCCGCCGACCGGCGACGATGCCCGCCAGTCGCTGGCCGACCTGCGCGCCGAGGTCGCGAAGGCGGTAGTCGGCCAGGACGCCGCGGTCACCGGGCTGGTCATCGCCCTGCTCTGTCGCGGGCACGTGCTTCTGGAGGGCGTCCCGGGGGTGGCCAAGACACTGCTGGTGCGGGCCCTGGCGGCAGCCCTGTCCCTGGAGACCAAGCGGGTGCAGTTCACCCCCGACCTGATGCCGGGCGACGTCACGGGTTCTCTCGTCTACGACAGCCGCAGCTCCGAGTTCTCGTTCCGGCCCGGCCCGGTCTTCACCAACCTGCTGCTTGCGGACGAGATCAACCGGACCCCGCCGAAGACCCAGGCCAGCCTCCTCGAGGCGATGGAGGAGCGGCAGGTCAGCGTCGAGGGGACCCCACGGCCGCTCCCCGAGCCTTTCGTCGTGGTGGCCACCCAGAACCCCGTCGAGTACGAGGGGACCTACCCCCTGCCCGAAGCGCAGCTCGACCGGTTCCTGCTCAAGCTGACGGTCCCGCTGCCTCCACGCGAGGACGAGCTGCGCGTGCTGCAGGCCCACGACGGCGGCTTCGACCCGCGCAACCTGGCTGCCGCCGGCATCCGACCGGTCGCCGGCGCAGCCGCGTTGGCCGCCGCCGGGCGGGGCGCGGCCGCTGTCTCGGTCGCCCCGGAGGTGCTCGGCTACATCGTCGACATCGCCCGGGCCACCCGCGCGTCGCCGTCGTTGTCCTTGGGCGCCTCGCCACGCGGGGCGACTGCCCTGCTGGCGAGCAGCAAGGCGTGGGCGTGGCTCTCGGGCCGGAACTACCTGACCCCCGACGACGTGAAGGCGCTGGCCCGGCCGACCCTGCGCCACCGGGTCGCGGTCCGCCCCGAAGCCGAGCTCGAAGGGGTCACCCCCGACGGGGTGCTCGACGGGGTGCTGGCCACCGTGGCCGCGCCGCGCTGAGCGGCGGCGCGCTTCCGTGGCGCTGACCGCCCGGGCCGGCCTGGTCGCGCTGGCCGGCGTTCTCGTGGTGCTGGTCGCGCCGCTGGGCGGGTGGTCCGTGGTGATCGTCGAGACCGGTGTGCTGCTCGGCGTCGCCCTGGACCTGGTGCTGGCCGGCGGCGTGCATCCGCTCACCTTCACCCGCACCGGTACCGCCACCACCCGGCAAGGCGAGCCGGCGACCGTGACGCTCATCGTCACCAACGCCGGCCGTCGCCGGTTGCGGGGCACTGTGCGTGACGCCTGGCCGCCGAGTGCCGGCGCCGGCCCGAGAGTGCACACCCTCGACGTACCGCCCGGCGAGCAGCGCCGCCTGCAGACGGTTCTGGTGCCGACCCGGCGCGGGGACCGACGGGCGGTCCGGGTCAGCGTCCGCAGTCTCGGGCCGCTCGGCCTCGCCGGCCGGCAGGGCGGCCGGGTTGTCCCCGGGGTCGTCCGGGTGCTGCCGGCGTTCGGCTCCCGCCGCTTCCTGCCCGAGCGGCTGGCCCGGCTCCGGCGGCTCGACGGTGCGGTCGCAGCGAGGGTGCGCGGACAGGGCAGCGAGTTCGACTCCCTGCGTGACTACGTCCCCGGTGACGACGTCCGCGCGATCGACTGGCGCGCCACTGCCCGCCGGGACGCGGTCGTCGTCCGCACCTGGCGACCCGAACGTGACCGGCGGGTCGTCCTCGTGCTGGACACCGGGCGTACGTCGGCCGCTCGGGTCGGCGACGTACCGCGTCTGGACAGCTCGCTGGACGCGGCCCTGCTGCTGGGCGCTTTGGCTGCCCGCGCGGGCGACCGGATCGACCTGCTCGCGGTCGACCGGGTGCGCCGGGCGAGCGTGGAGGGCGCCTCGTACGGCGAGGTGCTCCCACGGCTGGTGCAGGCGATCACGCCGCTCGAGCCGGCCCTGGTCGAGTCCGACGCGTCGATCATGGTCGCCGAGGTGCTGCGGCGGGCGCGGCAGCGCTGCCTCGTCGTGGTCTTCACCGCCCTCGACGGCGCGGAAGCCGGCCTGCTGCCGGTGCTGGGGTCGCTGACCAGCCGGCACCTGGTCCTGCTCGCCGCGGTCGGTGACCCCCGGGTGAGCGAGCTGGCCGCCGGGCGCGGAGACGCGGAGGCGGTCTACGCCGCCGGAGCAGCTGAACGGGTGCTGGCCGACCGTCGCCGGGTCACCGCGCTGCTGCGGCGACGGGGTGTAGAGGTCGTCGACGAGCCGCCGGGAACATTCGCGCCGGCCGTCGCGGATGCCTATCTCAGCCTGAAGGAGGCCGGCCGACTGTAGGCGAGCAGCCGGCCGGCAGCTCGTCGGGCCGAAACCCGACCGCGAGGTCGCCGGTCTCGCCGGCCGCCACGCCCCTGCGGCCGAGGACGCCGATGTAGACGAGGAAGCCGGCCTCGACCAGCACGCCGAGACCGACCCGCGCCCAGGTGGGCAGCGGGGACGGCGTGACGAAGGCCTCGATCCCACCGCTGAGCGCGAGCACGAGCACCAGCCCCACAGCCACCGCGACGGCTGCCCTGCCCTGCCTCGCCAGCGCGTCGGCCCGGCGCGACGGGCCGGGGTCGATGACCGTCCAGCCCAACCGGAGCCCGACGCCGGCGGCAATGAAGACGGCGGTCAGCTCGAGCAGGCCGTGGGGACTGATCAGCCCGAAGAACAGGCCCAACCGGCCGTTGGCCGCCATCAGGCCACCCGCCACTCCGACGTTGGCAGCGTTCGTCCACAGGAGGTAGATCGTGGGCAGGCCGAGGAGCACGCCCAGCACCAGGGTGCCGGCGGCGATGAAGGCGTTGTGGGTCCAGACCTCCGCTGCGAACGCGGAGGCAGGGTGGGCGGAGTAGTAGCCGGCGAAGTCGCGCTCGACCAGGTCGCGCACCACGTTCGGGGGCGCTATCCGCCGCTGGACGTCGGCCGACGTGGCCACCCAGCGCCCGATCAGGAACGCCACCAGCAGGAAGCCGGCGGCCACGCCCGCACACCATCGCCGGCCGCGGTAGACGACCACCGGGAAGGTCACCGTCAGGAACCTGGTCGCGTCCCGCCAGGCCGGCGTACGACCTCCGGTGACCGCCGCACGCGCCCGCGCGACCAGGCTGGACAGGCGGCCGACAAGAGCCGGGTCGGGAGACCGGGTCTGCACGACGGACAAGTGAGTGGCGGTGCGCTGGTAGAGCTCGACCAGCTCGTCCACGTCCGGCCCGGACAGCCGGCGTGGTCGTCCGGCCCGGCTGACGAGGTACTCGAGGCGGGCCCACTCGTCGCGGTGAGCCGTCACGAAGACGTCGAGGTCCAACCGGCTGCCTCCAGCGCGCGGCCGGCGGCCGGACCGGCAGACTACCTGCACCCATCCGCACAACTGGACGAGCAGGGAGGACGCGGCGTGAGCCAGCCCGGCGCCATCGGTGGCGGCGACTCGATCGTGACCGGCGAAGCCGTCGTCCTGGACCTGAGGGTGGCCCGGCTGCCCTCGCGCGCACTGGCCGCGGCTCTGGATCTCGGTCTGGAGCTCATCCTGCTGACCGCATCGACCCTCGTCGTCACCGGCGTGACCCGCGACGCAGCCGCGGGAGCCGCCGTCCAGCTCAGCGTGCTGGTCGTCATCCTGGTCGGCTACCCGGTCGGCCTGGAGACGCTCTGGCGCGGCCGGACGCTCGGCAAGGCGGCTCTCGGGCTGCGGGTAGTCCGTGACGACGGCGGCCCGATCGGTTTCCGGCAGGCGCTCGTACGCGGTCTGACCGGCGTGTTCCTCGAGCGGCCGGGCATCTCGTTGTTCGTGATCGGCGTCGTCTGCCAGCTGGTCAGCGGCCGCGGCAAGCGGCTGGGCGACGTGCTGGCCGGCACTGTCGTGCTGCAGGAGCGGGTCGCCGTCCGCGGGGGCGTGGTGGCCGTGATGCCGCCGCAGCTCGCCGGCTGGGCCGCGACCGCAGACCTGTCTAGGCTGCCCGACGACCTGGCCCTGGCGGCTCGGCAGTTTCTCGGTCGCTCCGCGGAGCTGACAGCGGGCGCCCGCGAGGACCTCGGCGGCCGGCTGTCCGCCGCGCTCGCCGAGCGGGTGAGCCCGCCGCCCCCGCCGGGGACCCCCGGCTGGGCGTACCTGTCGGCGGTGCTGGCCGAACGCCGCCGCCGCGACGAACGGCGGATGGCCGCCGTGCCAGCAAGGCCGCCCCCGGCTCCGGATCCGGAACCGGATCGAGCACCCGCCACAGGCCAGGCCCCGTCGGCCGGCCCGACGCCGGGTCCCGGCGGTTTCGTGGTGCCGGGCTAGGTGCCCACGGGTACGGCGCTGGGTGCACCCGTCAGCTCTGTCAGCTCGAGATCGGGGCCGGCCAGGACGACGTCCCCCGCCAGGTGCCACTCGCTGAGCCGCCCTGTCGCCAGGTCCGCCTCCTCGTAGCGCTCGACGAGAAGGACGCCGGCGTCGGTGTCATGCCGGGTGGTTCCGAGCAGCGTCCAGCCCTGGTCCTGCAGGCGGGAGGCCAGCACGGGTTCGGTCAGCAGCACCGCGGCCAGCCGGACGCGCGCTCGGGGAGCCAGCCCGAGCAGCCGGACCGCGGGGACCACGAGCCCCGGCGAGCGCCCGAAGAAGCCGCCGGCCGTAGCGCTCTGCTCGACGGCGTCCTCGACGCGATCGGCCCCCGCCGTGGTTCCGCCGTCGGGCGCCCGCACCCAGGCCAGTCCCGCGCCGGTCGACCCGCCCCGGACCAGCCAACCGCCCCGCGACACCTCGACGCGCAGCTGCCGCCAGTGCGCGTCGACGGTGACGTCAACCCGCCCCAGTGCCGATCCCGCCGGCGAGGTGAGCGTCGAGACGTAGCGCCACCCGACCGGGCCGGTGGCGCACGAGAACCGCTCGAAGGCGGACGGTCCGGCGCCCGGCGGCCCCTCCGGGTCGAGGTGGACGTAGATCCCGGACGGCACGGTGGCTGCGGCGTACGGCCTAGGAGCCGGTGTCCCAGGAGTTGAGGTAGTGCTCCTGCTCGGGGGTCAAGGTGTCGATGTCGACGTTCATCGATGCCAGCTTCACCCTGGCCACCTCCTTGTCGATCTCCTCGGGCACCTCGTGCACGCCCGGCGCCAGCTCGGCTGCGGCCTTCGTGAGCCACTCGGCCGTGAGCGCCTGGTCGGCGAAGGACATGTCCATCACGGCAGCCGGGTGACCCTCGGCAGCACCGAGGTTGACGAGCCGGCCCTCAGCCAGCAGCAGCAGCCGGCGCCCGTCCTCCAGGACATACTCGTCGGTCTGGTGCCGGATCTTGGCCCGGGTCTCGACCGCCATCCGGGTCAGCGCCTTCACGTCGATCTCGATGTCGAAGTGGCCGGAGTTGGCCATGATCGCGCCGTCCTTCATCACGGCGAAGTGCTCCTCGCGCAGGACGTCGCGGTTGCCGGTCACGGTGATGAACACGTCGCCGATCCGGGCCGCCTCGGCCATCGGCAGCACCCGGTAGCCCGACATCACCGCGTCCAGCGCCTTGGTCGGGTCGATCTCGGTGACCACGACGTTGGCACCCATGCCGTCGGCCCGCAGCGACACGCCCTTGCCGCAGTAGCCGAAGCCGCCCACCACGACGGTCTTGCCGGCCAGCAGGGTGTTGGTGGCCCGGAAGACCGCGTCCAGCGTGGACTGCCCGGTGCCGTACTTGTTGTCGAACATGTGCTTGGTGTCGGTGTCGTTGACCGCGACCATCGGGAAGCGCAGCGCGCCGTCCTTGGCCATCTGACGCAGCCGGATCACCCCGGTCGTGGTCTCCTCGCAGCCGCCGAGTACGCCGTCGAGCAGCTCGGTGCGCGTCGTGTGCAGGACGTTGACCAGATCGCAGCCGTCGTCGAAGACGAAGTGCGGGGCGATGTCGAGCGCGGCGTTGATGTGGGAGTAGTAGCCGTCGCGGTCGACCGCGTTGCGCGCGAACACCGACAGCCCGTACTCGTGCACCAGTGCAGCCGCGGTGTCGTCCTGGGTCGACAGGGGGTTGGACGCGGCCAGCGCCAGCTCGGCACCGCCGGCCTGCAGCGCCCGCATCAGGTTGGCCGTCTCCGTTGTGACGTGCATGCAGGCGGCGATCCGGACACCCTCGAACGGCCGCTCCTTCGCGAACCGCTCCCGGATCTCGGCGACCACGGGCATCGAGCGGTCGGCCCACTCGATGCGCTTGCGGCCCTGCTCGGCGAGGCTGGCATCGGCGATGTCGTGCTTGGGCAGGTCGGGCATGCGGGCGACTCCGGGATCTGGGGTGTGGGACGCGGTGGCTGGACGAGCCGAGGGTAGCTGGCTCGCCTCCCGGGTGTCCATTTCTTGACAATTTCCTGTCAAGAGACACCATCGCGGGATGACAGCGCAGCCCGTCGGCTACCGGCGGCTCCCGATCCGGCAGGCCGCGACCCGGCTCGGCACCACGGCTCGCATGCTGCGCTACCGGGAGTCCCTCGGCCTGGCGGCACCTCCCCGGGGCGGCGGTGGGCATCGCGAGTACGGCGACCGCGAGCTGCGTACCGCTGCCTACGCCGCCGATCTCGAGGCCCGCTACGAGGTCTCGCCCAAAGCGCTGGCGTTCGCCCTGCGGGTGCTCGCCGACGGCGCCGTGCAGGCCGACGTACGCCGCCTCGGCGAGCTGGCCGGGCGTCTGGAGCCCTCCGTCATCGCCGCGCTCGACTTCGACCAGGAGAAGGCCCAGCGTCTTCTCGGCGAACGTCGGTGACGGCGGCCGAGCTCGGCCGGCGCGACGGCTGGACCTGCTGGATATGCGCCGCCGCTGCGACGGCAGGCGCGGCAGCCGGCTGCCGGAGCTTGACTGGCCGGCCGACCTGGGGGTCCTGGCGCCCGCGCCGCTGTGGCCGGTCATTGCTGGCGAGCCCGGGTCGGTAC
>JALYXH010000201.1 GCA_030947185.1 Actinomycetota bacterium
ACCCCCAGCCAGGCACCCCCGAGCCGGGTGCGACGCCGGCCGGTGCCGACCCCGCCGTCGTCGGCCCCTACCTGGCGACCGTGCTGGACGATGCCGGCTGGCGGGACTGCGAGATCACCCTGATCGCCGGCGGGAAGAGCAACCTCACCTACCGCGTCGACGCGCCCGCCGGTTCGGTGGTGCTGCGCCGGCCGCCGCTCGGCCACGTGCTGCCGACCGCACACGACATGGTGCGCGAGCACCGCATCATCGCCGCACTGGGCCCGACCGCGGTGCCGGTGCCCCGCGCGCTGGCCAGCTGCACCGACGACGGCGTCATCGGCGCACCGTTCTACGTGATGAGCAAGGTCGAGGGCTACATCGTGCGCGACGAGCTTCCGCCGGGGTACGCCGACGAGCCGGCCCAGTGCCGCGCCATCGGCGAGGGTCTCGTCGACGTCCTCGTGGCACTGCACGCGGTGGACTACAGCGCGGTCGGACTCGGAGACTACGGCCGGCCGGACGGCTACCTGGAGCGCCAGCTCCGGCGCTGGAGCAAGCAGTGGGAACAGTCGAAGGCGCAGGAGATGCCGGCCCTGGACCGCCTCGCCGCCGACCTCGCGGGCTCGTTGCCCGCCTCGCCGCCGACCACGATCGTGCACGGCGACTACCGCCTCGACAACACGATGCTCGACCCGACCGAGCCGGGGCGGATCGCCGCGGTCCTCGACTGGGAGCTCTCGACCCTCGGCGACCCGCTCGCCGACGTCGGGCTGCTGATGGTCTACTGGTCCGAGTCCGACGACCCGCCGGCCCGCCGAGCCGGCATGGTCACCCCGGCAGCCACCCGCCACGAAGGTTTTCCGAGCCGCGCCGAGGTGGTCGAGCTCTACGCCGCGAGGTCGGGCCGGTCGGTCGACGCGCTGCCGTGGTACGTCGCCTTCGGCTTCTTCAAACTGGCCGTCGTCTGCGCCGGCATAGCCGCCCGCCACCGGGCCGGGGCCATGCTCGGCGAGGGTTTCGACAACATCGGCGAGCGGGTCGCTCCCCTGGTCGAGATGGGCCGGACGGCGCTGGCCGACAGCTCGCTGGCCTGAGCGAGCCCGGATGACAGAAGCCCCGATGACAGACATGGTCTTCGAGCTCGCGGTGCCGGTCCGCTACCTCGAGGTGGACCAGCAGGGCGTGGTCTTCAACATGTGGTACCTCGCCTGGTTCGATGAGGCGCTCACGGCGTTCCTCGCCGCCCGTGGGCTGACCTACGCCGCGCTGATGGCAGCCGGGCACGACATGCAGCTGGTGCACACCGGGGTGGACTGGCACGGCGGCGTCCGCTACGGGGATGCCGTGCGGGTGGCCGTGAGCACGGCCAGGATCGGCCGGGCCAGCTACACGGTGGACTTCCAGGTCCGTCGCGACGACGAGGCAGTGGTCGACGCCCGGACCGTCTACGTCAACGTGGCTCTCGACGGCTCGGGTGCGCGACCGATCCCGCCCGAGCTGCTGGCCGCCCTCGGGGAGCCGCAGCCGCTGCGTCCGGTGTGAGGGCTCAGCCGGCCCGGCGACCGGCCGGCCGGCTTCCGGCGGCCAGGTCGGCCCCGACCCGACGGAGCCCGGCCAGGTCGTGCACGTCCCCGTCCTGAGCGCCCACCTCGGCCACCCGCACCGTCGGGTGCGCCTGCGAGAACCGCTGCTGCAGCCGCGTCTCACGCGTGAGCAGGGCTACCCGGTCGGCGTGCACCCGGAGAACGGCCGCCGCCCACAGGTCCTCGCCGCGGGACTCGAGGTCTTCTGCGGCAACGACACAGCGGCGGGCGGTCAGGGCCGGCGCCGTGCTGCGGTGGACGCGGTTGACGACCAGGCCGGCCAGCGGCATCGACTCCTCCGACAGCCGCTCGACGAAGTACGCCGCCTCGCGCAGCGCGTCGCTCTCCGGCGCCGCGACCACGACGAAGGCCGTGTCCGGAGCCTTCAGCAGGTCGTAGGTGAGCTGGGCCCGGGCCCGGAAGCCGCCGAACATGGTCTCCATCGCCCCGACGAAAGCGCTGATGTCGCGCAGGTACTCCGCGCCGAGCACTTTCGACAGCACGCCGGTGACCACGCTGACGCCGACCGACAGGACCTTCAGATAGGCCCGGCCACCGGTCCGCGCGGGCGCCAGCAGCAGCGAGACCAGCCGGCCGTCCAGGAACCGGCTGAGTCGCTGCGGCGCGTCGAGGAAGTCCAGGGCGGACCGGGTCGGCGGGGTGTCGACCACGATCAGGTCCCACTCGCCGCTGGCCTTGAGCTGGCCGAGCCGCTCCATGGCCATGTACTCCTGCGTCCCCGACAGGCTGGAGGACAGCGAGGCGTAGAACGGGTTGTCGAAGATGGCCTGGGCCCGGTCGGCGTCGTTGTGCGCCAGCACGATGTCGTCGAAGGTGCGCTTCATGTCGAGCATCGCGGCGTGCAGCTCGCCGCCACTGGCCGGGTCGACGCCGGCGACCGGGCAGGGCTCGTTGTCCAGCGCCGTCAGCCCGAGCGACTGCGCCAGCCGCCGCGCCGGGTCGATGGTGAGGACCACGACCCGCCGGCCGCGTTCGGCAGCGCGCAGCGCCAGCGCCGCACTCGTGGTGGTCTTTCCGACCCCGCCGGATCCGCAGCAGACCAGGATCGCCTCGCGGTCCAGCAGCGCGTCGACGTCCAGGGCGGGCGGCGGCGGGTGGGCAGCCATCAGGCCATCCCCTCGGCGCGCAGGCCGGCGGCCAGCTCGTAAAGCGCCGTGAGGTCGACCGCCTCGGTCAGCAGCGGCAGCTCGTAACAGGGCACGTCGAGGGCGTGCAGCTCGGCCCGCTTGGTGTCCTCCAGGTGCAGTCGCCGGGCATGCTCGCCGGCCTCGGCCACGATCGCGCCGACCTCAGCCTCGGACAGCTCGAGCCCGCCGGACTTGGCAGCCCGGACCAGCTCGCTGCGGTCGAGCCGGCCCTCGGCAGCCCGCTTGAGCATCACTGCCGCCAGCGAGGTGCTGCGCGCCGCGTTGACCACGACGCCCCCCACCGGCAGCCCGAGCGACCGCAGCTCGGCGACGGCGTCCACCGTCTCCTGCACCGGCATGTCCTCGAGCAGGGTCACCACGTGCACCGCCGTCTGCTCTGAGCGCAGCACCGCGACGACCCCGTCGGCCTGCTTGCGGATCGGGCCGACCTTGGCCAGCCCGACCACCTCGGCGCTGACGTTGAGGAAGTGCCCGATCCGTCCCGTCGGGGGGGCGTCGAGGACGACAGCGTCGTACGCAGGGAAGCCGGCCTTGGTCCGGCGTACGACAGCTTCTTTGACGGCCATCGTCAGCAGGACGTCGCGGATCCCCGGTGCGACGCTGGTGGCGAAGTCGAGGGCGCCGATGCGCTGCAGGGGACGCGCGGCGCGGCGCAGGCCGTGGAACTGGTCGAGGTAGTCCAGAACAGCCTCGTCGATGTCGACGGACAGCGCGAACACGTCTCCCCCGCCCGGCGCGACGGCCACCTTGCGCTCGGCATGCGGGAGCGGCGGCGTGTCGAAGAGCTGGGCGATCCCCTGCCGGCCCTCGACCTCGACCAGCAGCACCTGCTTGCCGCCACCGGCCAGGGCAAGCGCTAGCGCGGCGGCCACCGTGGTCTTGCCGGTGCCGCCCTTGCCCGTGACGACGTGCAGGCGTACGCCGGGAAAGTCGCTCACGTCGACTGCTTCGGCACGACGCGGGCGACGGTGAAGGTGCTCCTGCCACCGGGCACTAGGGCCGGACCAGCACCTTGATGGCTGCCCGGCTGTCCATCGCCGCGTAGCCGTCGGGTACTCCGTCGAGGTCCACCTGCCGATCGAAGATCGGGCTGGGGTCGAGCCGGCCGGCGACAACGTCGGCGAGCAGCTCGGGCATGTAGGCCCGGGCCGGGGCGATGCCCCCGCTGATGGCGATGTTGCGCCGGAAAATCGTGCGAAGGTCGACGCCCTGCACCTCGTTGGGGACCCCGACGTAGCCGACCCGGCCCCCGTCGCGGCAGATCGCCAGCGCGGTGTCCATCGAGGACTGGACGCCGACGCACTCCAGGACCGCGTGCGCGCCGCCCTTGGTCAGCGACCTGACCTCCTTGACCGCGTCCTCACCACGGCTCGTGACGATGTCGGTGGCGCCGAAGCGGCGGGCGATCGCCAACCGGTCCTCGTGATGACCCAGCGCGATGACCCGCTCGGCGCCGAGGCGCACGGCCGCCAGGATCCCGCAGAGGCCAACGGCGCCGTCCCCGACCACGGCGACGGTCCGGCCCGGTCCGACACCGGCCGCGACGGCGGCGTGATGACCGGTCACCAGGACGTCGGTGACCGGGAGCATGGCCGCCAGCAGCGACTCGTCCTCGGCCGCCTCCCGCGGGACGCCGACCAGCGTGCCGTCGGCGAGCGGCACGCGGGCAGCCTCCGCCTGCCCGGCCGAGGGCACGCCGCTGCCCCAGAAGCCGCCGCTGCGACAGGAGGTCTGCAGGCCCGCTAGGCAGTACTCGCACTGACCGCACGAGAAGACGAACGGCGCCAGCACCATGTCCCCCTTGGCGACGGTGGAGACCTCCGCGCCGACCTCCTCGACGATGCCGAGGAACTCATGGCCGATCTGTGCCCCGGGCGTGGGCTCGGTGATGCCGCGGTAGGGCCACAGGTCCGAGCCGCAGATGGCGGCCGCCCGGATCCGTACGACGGCATCGGTCGGCGCCTCGATCCTGGGGTCGGGCCGGTCCTCGACCCTGATGTCGCGGGGGCCGTGGATGACGGTGGCGCGCATGTGCTCTCCTCGGGTCAGCGGATGTGCTCCGCCGTTCCTACCCCACTGCCGGCGTGGAAGCGATTTCGCCGAACCGCCTCACCAGCCGGCGCCAGCACGTACCTTGGACAGAGGCTGCCCGACACGGACGGCGCCCTGGCACATGCGACGGGACGGGGGGCAGCCACCATGGCAGACACGGCTCCACTTCGCCTGGTCACGGCCGTTGGCGACCCGCCTCTGCTGAGCGTCGTCGCCGCTCCCGGCGCGGACGCTGGGTCGCCTCAGGGCTCGCGCGAGCTACGGCTAGGACTCGAGGGGGAGCTCGACGCGACGACCGTCGGTCTGCTGTGTGCTGCCGTGACGGCGCGGCCTCCGACGGTGACTGTGGTGGTGCTGCAGCTCGACGAGCTGACCTTCGCCGACGCTCAGGCGTTGCGGGCGTTCCTCGACATCGACCGCGTGTTGAAGGCTGCGGGCGGCCGCCTGGTCCTGTCCAACCCGACAGCGTTCCTGCACCGGATGCTGCGCATCGTCGGCCTCGACGTCACGCTCGACATCCGGCCGCGGCAGGGCTGAGCCGGTCTCCCGGGGGCGGCAGGCGACGCCCCGACGGCCGGTCAGCAGCCGGCGAGTCGCGACACCAGCGCCCGCTCGCTCGGCCCGAACCAAGGGGGCTGCCCGGCAACCGCGTTCGCCATCGCCCGCTCCGGCCTCGACGTGGCCGGGATCGCCACCGTGCACCGCAGGTCCGAGAGCACCCATTTGAGCAGTGCCTGCGGCCAGGTCGTCACGCCGTACTCGGCCAGCGGGGCGAGGGCCGCCGGGTCGGGCGCCGAGCGCAGGAGGCTCCCCTCGCCGAACGGCCGCATCACCACCACGCCGAGGCCCAGGTCGGCCGCCAGCGGCAGGATCTCCCGCTCCACGTCTGTCTCCAGCGGGTTGTAGGGGATCTGGATGGCGCCGATGCGCCCGGTCCGCATGACGACGGCCAGCTCGTCGAAGGCCGCCGGCGCGTAGTGCGTGGCCCCGATGGCCCGCACCCGGTGCTCGGCCCGGAGCCGCTCGAGCAGCTCGAGTCGCGCCGGCCACTCCACCAGGTTGTGGACCTGGTAGAGCTCGACGTGGCCACCGAAGAAGGCCAGGGCGGCCTTGACCTGGCGTTCGGCCTCCTTCGCGTCCCGCGTCCACACCTTGGTCGCCACCTGCACCGACTCACGCCGCCCGACCAGCGCCCGGCCGAGGACCCGCTGCGCCTCGCCGTACATCGGGGAGGAGTCGACGAAGTCGGCGCCCGCCTCCACGGCGGCGCCGACGACCGCGGCGGCGGCCGACTCGGCCGCGGCCCCGCTTACGTCGAAGGTCTTCCATGTCCCGAGCCCGACGACCGGCACATCCAGCCCGGTCCCGCCCAGCGGTCGTCGCTCCATGCCGCGATGCTCCCCCGTCCGAGGAGGTGCTACCCACCACTCCAGCCGCGGGACTGGCAGGCTGGGCCCGTGACCGGCGGCCAGGCAGTTCTCGTCTGCGCCGCCGGAACGGTGGCCGGTGGCATCAACGCAGTGGTGGGTGCCGGCTCGCTGATCACGTTTCCGACCCTGCTGGCCGTCGGCTACCCGCCGGTGCTGGCCAACGTGTCGAACACCGTCGGGCTGGTGCCCGGCTCGGTGAGCGGTGCGGTGGGCTACCGCCGCGAGCTGGCCGGCCAGGGCCCCCGCGTCGCTGTGCTCTCGATAGCGTCCGGGCTCGGCGGGGTCATCGGCGCGGTTCTGCTCCTCCAGGTGCCGTCAGCCTTCGAGCGGATCGTGCCGTGGCTCATCCTGCTGGCCTGCGCGCTGGTCCTGGTCCAGCCACGGCTGTCCCGCCGCCTCGCGGACCGCCGGTCGACCCGGCGCGGCGGCGGTCCCCTGCTGTTCGCCGGGGTGCTGGCGACCGGCGTGTACGGCGGGTACTTCGGCGCCGCTCAAGGTGTGATCCAGCTGGCGCTGCTCGCCGTCGGCATCGACGATGATCTTCAGCGGCTCAACGGTGTGAAGAACGTGATCGCTGCTGTCACCAACGGGCTGGCCGGCTTGGTCTTCGTCGCCGTCACCCACGTGGCCTGGCTGGCAGCCGGCCTCCTGGCGGCCGGTTCGGTCGTCGGCGCCCAGTTCGGTGCCCGTCTCGCCCGCCGGCTGAGTGGGCGGGTCCTGCGCATCCTGATCGTCACCGTCGGCGTGACGGTGGCGGTCAAGCTGCTGCTTGCCTGAGCTCGCGTCCTAACGGCTCCGGCGACGAATGAGCCAGGCCGCGACGAGACCGGCGGCGCCCATCGCCGGCAGGACCGGTTTCGGCAGCGACCGGGCTGTGGCAGCGACCCGGTCGAGACCGGCCGGACCCGACGGCGAGGGGGCTGGGGTGGCCGGGGCAGCTGGAGCGGCCGGCGCAGCAGGTGTCGCCTTGGGACTCATCGTTGCGGGAGGCGGAGTCGCGGAGGCTCCTCCGAGCGCACCGCCCGGTTCGCCGCGGCCGGTCGCCGCGACGGGAGCCGGCTCCACCGGGTGGTCCTGCCCACCCGTGGCCGGCTCAGGGTCGACCAGCGCAGCCTCGATGGTCCGCTCGTCGATCTCGGGCACGACGGCAGCGAAGTCGACGTCGTCGGCAGCGCGTGAGCGGGGAGCCTCGTCCAGGAGGGCTACCGGCGCGGCGTGGCGGGCCTGCGCCCCGTTGGACGACAGGGCCGGTGCCACCGGCTGCCCCGGCCGCTTGAACGGCGAGATCGCTGCGAGAACGCGGGGCACCCGCTGGCCGGAGTCGCGCCGGCCGATCTTGCTCCCGAGCCAGACGACCGGGTCGTACTTGCGGTCGACCACCCGCTCCTTGACCGGGATGATCGCGTTGTCGGTGATGTGGATGCCCTCCGGGCAGACGTCACCGCAGCACTTGGTGATGTTGCACATGCCGATGCCGGCGACCTTGGCGTCGAGCTCGACCTTGTCGTTGGTGTCGAGCGGGTGCATCGCGAGATCGGCGTACCGCAGGAACAGCCGTGGGCCGGCGAAGGACGCCTTGTTGTCGTCGAACTCCCGGATGACGTGGCAGGTGTCCTGGCACAGGAAGCACTCGATGCACTTGTGGAACTCCTGGCCGCGGCTCACCTCCGCTTGGGACATCCGCCGGTTGCCGTCGGAGTCGGGCGGGGTCAGCGTGGTGGTCGGCACCTCGCGGGACTTCTCGTAGTTGAAGAGGACGTCGGTGACCAGGTCCTTGATGATCGGGAAGGTCTTCAGCGGGTTGACCGTGATCGTCTCGGTCGGCTCGAAGGTGTTGAGCCGGGTCATGCACATCAGCCGCGGCCGGCCGTTGATCTCGGCGCTGCACGACCCGCACTTGCCTGCCTTGCAGTTCCACCGCACGGCCAGGTCGCCGGCCTGGGTGGCCTGCACCCGGTGGATGGCGTCGAGGACGACCTCGCCCTCCTCGACCGGGACCGTGTAGGTCTGGAAGTCCCCACCCGAGCTGTCCCCACGCCACAGCCGCATCGTCGCGTCGTAGGCCGGCATCAGCGCTTCTCCTCAAAGAGCTCAGCAAGGTCATCGGGCATGATCGGCAGCGGCTGGCGGTCGAGCTCGAGCTCGCCCTCGGTGACCCTGAGCACGAAGTTGAGCTGGCCGTACTCCGCGTCGGCCTTCGGGAAGTCGTCGCGGGTGTGCCCGCCCCGGCTCTCCCGGCGTTCGAGCGCCGCCATGGCGATGCACTCGCTCACCGTGAGCAGCGAGCGCAGGTCCTGGGCGAGGTGCCAGCCGGGGTTGTAGGCCCGGTCGCCCTCGACGTGCACGCCCTTGACCCGCTCCTTGAGCACCTGGATCTCCTTGAGCGCCCGCTCGAGCTCGGCCTGGGTGCGGATGATCCCGACCAGGTCGTTCATGGTCTCCTGCAGGTCGTGCTGAAGGGTGTACGGGTTCTCCCCGCTGGCCGAGAACGGGGCCAGCGCCTCCACGGCGATCCGTTCGACCTCATCCCGGTCGACGCTGACCTGTCCGGACAGGCCGTGGGCGTACTCCGCGGCGTACTTACCCGCCCGCAGACCGAACACGAGCAGGTCCCCGAGGGAGTTCCCGCCCAGACGGTTGGCACCGTGCATGCCGCCGCCGACCTCGCCGGCGGCGTAGAGGCCGGGCACGGTGGCCGCCTGGGTGTCCGGATCCACCTCGACCCCGCCCATCACGTAGTGACAGGTCGGGCCGACCTCCATCGGCTCCTTGGTGATGTCGACGTCGGCCAGCTCCTTGAACTGGTGGTACATCGAGGGCAGCCGCCGCTTGATGTACTCCTCGTCGTGGCGCGAGGCGATGTCGAGGAACACCCCGCCGTGCGGTGAGCCGCGACCGGCCTTGACCTCGGCGTTAATCGCCCGGGCGACCTCGTCGCGCGGCAGCAGGTCCGGCGTCCGCCGGGCGCCCTTCTTGTCGGTGTACCAGCGGTCGGCCTCCTCCTCGGTGTCGGCCGTCTCCGACCGGAACACCTCGGGGATGTAGTCGAACATGAACCGCTTGCCCTCGGAGTTGCGCAGGATGCCGCCGTCACCGCGGACACCCTCGGTGACCAGGATCCCCTTCACCGACGGCGGCCAGACCATGCCGGTCGGGTGGAACTGCACGAACTCCATGTTGAGCAGGCTCGCGCCGGCCCACAGCGCCATCGAGTGCCCGTCGCCGGTGTACTCCCACGAGTTCGAGGTGACCTTGTAGGACTTGCCGATCCCGCCGGTCGCCAGCACCACGGCCGGGGCCTCGAAGGTGATGAACGAGCCGGTCTCGCGCCAGTAGCCGAACGCGCCGGCGATCCGGTCGCCGTCCTTCAGCAGTCGCATCACCGTGCATTCCATGAAGATGTCGATGCCGAGGCTGACCACGCGGTTCTGCAGCGTGCGGATCATCTCCAGGCCGGTGCGGTCACCGACATGGGCCAGCCGGGCGAAGCGGTGGCCGCCGAAGTCACGCTGGTTGATCCGGCCGTCGGCGGTGCGGTCGAAGAGGGCGCCCCACTCCTCGAGCTCGCGGACCCGGTCGGGTGCCTCCTGCGCGTGCAGCTGTGCCATCCGCCAGTTGTTCAGCATCTTCCCGCCGCGCATGGTGTCGCGGTAGTGGACCCGCCAGTTGTCCTCTTCGTAGACGTTGCCCATCGCGGCAGCGATGCCGCCCTCCGCCATCACGGTGTGGGCCTTGCCCAGCAGCGACTTGCAGACGATCGCGGTGCGCGCACCCTGCTCGTGCGCCTCGATGGCGGCTCGCAGCCCGGCGCCACCGGCGCCGACGACCAGGACGTCGTACGCGTGCGTCTCGTAGTCGGCCATCTAGAAGAACCTCAGATCGGTGATCGTGTTCGATGCGACGAGCCGGACGTAGAGGTCCGTGAGCGCCACGAAGATGAGACTGGCCCAGGCCAGCTGCATGTGCCGGGCGTTGAGCTTGGAGACCTGGCCCCACATCCAGTAGCGGACCGGGTGCTTGCTGAAGTTGTTGAGCCGGCCGCCGAGGATGTGGCGGCAGGAATGGCAGGACATGGAGTACAGCCAGAGCAGGGTGGCGTTGATGAGCAGGACGACGGTGCCGACGCCCATCCCGAACTCGCCGTCGAAGTCGAAGGCGACGAGCGCGTCGTACGTCAGGATGACGTTGAAGACCAGGCCCGCGTAGAACCAGTAGCGGTGGGTGTTCTGCAGGATCAGCGGGAAGCGGGTCTCGCCGCTGTAGCGCTTGCGCGGCTCACTGACCGCGCAGGCCGGCGGCGACTGCCAGAAAGCCCGGTAGTAGGCCTTGCGGTAGTAGTAGCAGGTCATCCGGAAGCCGAGCGGGAAGATCAGGATCAGCAACGCCGGCGAGAGCTTCCACCAGTCCCCGATCAGGGCAACCTTGGGCGACATGCAGTTGGCCGCGATGCACGGGGAGTAGAAGGGCGAGATGTACGGCGCCTTGTAGTAGTTCTTGTTGGCGAAGGCCGCCACCGTGGCGTAGACGATGAAGCTCAGCAGCACCAGGAACGTGATGAGCGGCGAGACCCACCACCGGTCCTGGCGCAAGGTCCGGCCGGGCAGCTCGATGCGCCGCTTCGACCCTTGCTCGGTGACTGTGCCCGTCGCCATGGAGCCCCGTCCGTAGTGCGTACCGGTTGTTACATATTCTGCCTGGACCGCTGGTTTCCGCGCGACCGGACGACAGCGACGGCCGTGATTGTGCCGCACGACACAGGCGGGCCTCGAGGCCTCGGCTAAACCTCGTTGTGATTGACCGCACTCGAGGCGCGTCTCAAGGAACGCAATCGCCGCGGACACGGTTCAATGAGGTGTGACCGACACCACCGCTCCCGCCGCCACCCTGACCCACGACATCCCTGCCGTCACCCTCACCGACAGGTGCGACCGGTGCGGCGTCCAGGCGCGCGTGCGCGTCGTGCTCGCCGGCGGCGGTGAGCTGATGTTCTGCCGCCACCACGCCAACCAGTACGAAGTGTCCCTGCGCGAGCGACAGGCGCAGATCAGCGACGAGGTCGAGCTCTAGCGGTTGGTCCTTCTTCCTGCCGCGTGACCGGTCAGACCGGGACCTCGTGCGGCTCCACTATCGCCAGCCGTAGCGCCGCCGGGGCCGAGGTGGGCACCGCCGGAAGATTCGGCGGGACCGGCTCGACCCGTTCGTAGGGCTCCCCGAGCGTCGGGCGACCGTCCCGCTCGCCCTTGTTCGGCCACAGCGCGAAGGCCCGCTCGGCCTGGGCCGTGATCGACAGCGACGGGTTGACTCCGAGGTTGGCCGACAGCGCGGCGCCGTCGACGACGTGCAGGCCGGGGTGCCCGTAGACGCGGTGGTAGGCGTCGATCACCCCGGCGTCCGGTGAGCTCCCGATCACGGCCCCGCCGATGATGTGGGCGGTCATCGGCACGTTGGCGATGTCACCGACACTGCCGCCCGGGAAGCCGTCGATGTGCACGGCCATCCGGCGGACGGCCTCGTGCCCGGCCGGTATCCAAGCCGGGTTGGGCTGCCCGTGGCCTTGCCGTGAGGACAGCTTGGCACCGAAGAGCCCGCGCTTGCGGTAGACCGTGATCGAGTTGTCCAGCGACTGCATGACGAGCGCGATGATCGTCCGCTCGGACCAGTGCCGCACCGACAGCGACCGCAGGAAGACCACGGGGTGCCGGAGCACCTCGAGCAGGAAGCGCACCGGTCGGGGCACCGGGCCGCCACCGTCGACCAGGATCGTGGAGAGCAGCCCCATCGCGTTGCTGCCCCGGCCGTAGCGGACCGGCTCGATGTGGGTGTGGTCGTCGGGGTGGAACGAGGACGTGATGGCCACCCCCCGGCTGTAGTCGCCGGACCTGTGCGTGCGGGTCTCCGCCCCGAGCAGCGCCTCGCTGTTGGTCCTGGTCAGCTCACCGAGGCGCGCGGACAGCCGGGGCAGCGTCCCGTCGGCACGCATCGCGTGCAGCAGCCGCTGGGTCCCGAGCGCGCCGGCCGCAAAGACCACGTCGGCAGCGGTGAACGTCCTCCCTGAGCCGCGCACGTGGCGTCCGGTCGGCACCGTGTCGACGGCGTAGCCGCCGTCGGGCAGCGGGCGGACGGCCGTGACCGTCGTCTCTGGGTGGATGACCGCCCCACCCTGCTCGGCCAGGTAGAGGTAGTTGCGGTCGAGCCGGTTCTTCGCGCCGAAGCGGCAACCGATCATGCAGTTGCCGCACTGGATGCAGCCGACCCGGTGGGGCCCCTTGCCGCCGAAGTAGGGGTCCTCCACGCGCTTGCCCGGGGTGCCGAAGTAGACGCCCACCGGCGTCGGGCCGAACGTGTCGGCCACACCCATCTCCTCGGCCACCTTCTTCATAACCTCGTCCGACGGGGTCATCGTCGGGTTGGCCACGACACCGAGCATCCGCTTGGCCTGGTCGTAGAACGGCGCCAGCTCGTCGCGCCAGTCTGTGATATCGCGCCACTGCGGGTCGTCGTAGAACGCACGTGGGGGCTCGTAAAGGGTGTTGGCGTAGACGAGCGAACCGCCACCCACGCCTGCGCCGGAGAGGACGACGACGTCGCGCAGCATGGTGATCCGCTGGATGCCCTTGAAACCGAGCATCGGCGCCCACAGGAAGTTGCGCAGGTCCCAGCTCGTCTTGGGCAGGGTGTCGTCGGTGAACCGACGACCGGCCTCGAGGACGGCTACCCGATATCCCCTCTCGGTCAGGCGCAGGGCAGCCACGCTGCCTCCGAAGCCCGAGCCGATGACGACGACGTCCACGTCGTTCGCCCCGTCGCCGTCTGCTCGAGCGTTCGGGCTGCTCACTGCTTGGTCTCCTCGGGCCTGACCGATGCTGGCGGCGACGGACGCTACCCACATCCGCCAGCGGCTACCAGACCGGCCATCGGGCCCGGTAGGCCAGCCCGCGCCAACCTTCCGATGCACCGTCGGGCAGCACTGTCCTGGCCGCCGGCAGGCCGACCAGAATCGAGGCCAGGCCGGCGAGGCCCTCCGTCCGCTCGTCCGGTGCCGGCGCGGCCGCCTCCGCGGCCTCAGTGCGGCGCCCTTCCGTTGTCGAGGTCAGTCGCTCCTGCACGAGCGCTTCGATCGTGGCCAGCACCCAGTCGAGGTCGCTGAGGACCTCGACGTCGGAGAAGCGCTTAGTCCGGATCCCGCGCTCGTCGTGGATGGCGTCTCGCTGGGCATCCTGCATGGCACGGTGCCGGTGGCTGCCCCCGTCTACCTCGATCACGAGTCTGCAGCGGTGGCTGTAGAAGTCCAGGGTGTACGGCCCGGAGGGAAATTCACGTTCCCACGGAACACTGGACCTGCTTTGTAGCGCCCCCCAGAGCAGTTGCTCAGACCTCGTCGGCGGCCTAGGTCTGAAGTCCAGCTCACCGGCCAGGTGCGCGCGGTAGCGCCGACGCCACGGCTCGAGGGGAGACTCCCTGCCCGTGGTCTGCTCGCCGACCCATACAGCAGAAGCCACGATCGTTCATCGGCACGGGGTGGCCGACTGTTTACGGAACCGGCCCTCCCGGACGACGGCTCGCGTCAGCGCGGGCGCCCTTCAGCCAGTCTTGATCAGGTCGGCCGCCTTCTCCGCAATCATGATCACAGGGGCGTTCGTGTTGCCGCGAACGACGGTCGGCATCACCGAGGCGTCGACGACCCGCAGCCCCTGTACGCCGTGCACCCGCAGTTGGGAGTCGACCACGCTCTTGCCGTCGGCCGGGCCCATCGCCGCCGTACCCGCGGGGTGGTAGAGCGTCTCGACTCGCTGCCGGATGTAGGCCCGCACCGTCTCGTCGTCGTCGGCGTCGATCGGCGGGAAGAACGAACCCGAGCGGTAGCTCGCCAGCGGCTCGCTGTCCCCGACCTCCAGCGCGTGCCGTACGCCGGCAACCATCGCCGCCATGTCCGCCTCGGCGGACAGGTAGTTGGCCGTGATGAGCGGTTTCGCCAGCTGGTCGGCCGAGCGCAGCCGGACGGTCCCGCGCGACTCTGGAGCGACGAGAGTGGGCGCGAAGGTGTAGCCCTCCCCCGGCGGCGGCACGAGCCCGTGGTCGAGGAAGAGCACCGGGGCGAAGTGGTACTGCAGGTCGGGCGCTGGCAGGCCCGGCTCGGAGCGGAAGAACCCGCCGGCCTCGGCCACGTTGGAGGTCAGCGGGCCGCGACGGTTGACCAGGTAGTTGGCCAGGTTGCGCACCGACTCCGCCCCGGCCAGGCCGGCCGCCTTGTCGGTCATGAAGGCCAGCGGGACGGCAGGGTGGTCCTGCAGGTTCTCCCCGACGCCCGGCGACTCCGCGATCACCTTGATGCCGGCGGCGCGCAGCTGGGCGGCCGGCCCGACACCGGAGAGCAGAAGCAGCTGCGGCGAGTTGATCGCGCCACCGGCCAGGATCACCTCGCCGGCCCGGTAGCTCGCCATGAACCCGCCCACCAGCGCCTGTACGCCGGTCGCCCGGGTACCGGTCATCTGCACCAATGTCACCTGTGCGTTGGTCACCACGTGCAGGTTCGGCCGCTTCGCCGCCGCGGCCAGGTAGGCCACCGCCGTACTCGCTCGCTTTCCGCGCCGCTGGGTCAGCTGGTAGAACCCGACACCGTCCTGCTCGGCGCCGTTGAAGTCGCCGTTGGCCGGCAGGCCCACCTTCTGGGCCGCCTCCACGAACGCCTCCGACAGCTCGTTGAGGGTGCGCGCATCGCTGACTGCCAGCGGACCGCCGGTGCCGTGGAAGCGGTCGGTCAGCCGGTCGTTGTCCTCCGAGCGACGGAAGTAGGGCAGCACGTCGTCATACCCCCAGCCGGGGTTGCCGAGGTCGCGCCACGTGTCGTAGTCGAGCCGGTTGCCGCGGATGTAGATCATCGCGTTCATCGACGAGCTGCCGCCGAGCATCTTGCCCCGCGGCCAGTAGAGCTCACGGCCGCCGAGGGCGGGTTCGGGCTCGGTGGTGTAGTCCCAGTCCCGGTCGGTCTTGAACAGCTTGGCGAAGGCCGCCGGGATGGCGACCTCCTGCCCCTTGGCCGTGCCGCCGGCCTCGAGCAGCAGCACTCGCACCGCCGGGTCCTCGGTGAGCCGGCTGGCCAGGACGGCGCCGGCCGAGCCGGCACCCACGATCGCGTAGTCGTACACGGACGGCTCCCGGGCTCAGGTCAGGTCTTCGGAGACGGCGATCTGCTCGGCTCCTCCGTGCTCGACCGCCATCGTGACGGCCGCTGCCACCGCGGTGACGACCTTCTCGTCGAAGACGCTCGGCACGATGAAAGTGGGGTTCAGGCGACTCTCGTCCACAACCGCGGCCAGCGCCATCGCCGCGGCCCGCTCCAGCTCAACGGTGATGTCGCGGGCCCGCGCGTCGAGCAGGCCACGGAACACGCCGGGAAAGGCCAGCACGTTGTTGATCTGGTTGGGCTCGTCGCTGCGCCCGGTGGCCACCACTGCCGCGTGCTTGCGCGCCTCCTGCGGGTCGACCTCGGGATCGGGGTTGGCCAGGGCGAACACGATGGACTCGGGGGCCATCGTCGCGATGTGCTCGCCCGTCAGGATGTTCGGTGCGCTGACACCGATGAAGACGTCGGCACCAGGGAGCGCTTCGTGCAGGGTGCCAACCGTGCCACGCGGGTTGGTGTGGCCGGCGATCCAGCGCAGGTTCTGGTCGAGGTCGCTGCGGCCGGCGTGCACCACCCCGGCCACGTCGCAGACCACCACGTCGACGGCGCCGGCGTGCAGCAGCAGCTTGAGGACCGCCGTACCTGCCGCTCCGGCGCCCGCCAGGACGATCCGTACGTCCGGCAGCTCCTTGCCGACGACCCGCAGCGCGTTGGTCAGGGCGGCCAGCACGACGATCGCGGTGCCGTGCTGGTCGTCGTGGAAGACCGGGATGTCGAGCAGCTCACGCAGCCGGCGCTCGACTTCGAAGCAGCGCGGCGCCGCGATGTCCTCGAGGTTGATCCCACCGAAGACCGGCGCGATCAGCTGCACGGTGCGCACGATCTCGTCGACGTCCTGGGTGTCGAGGCAGATGGGCCAGGCGTCGATGTTGCCGAACCGCTTGAACAGCGCCGCCTTGCCCTCCATCACGGGCAGGGCCGCCTCCGGCCCCAGGTTGCCGAGCCCCAGGACGGCGGAGCCGTCGGTCACCACGGCCACCGAGTTGCGCTTGATGGTCAGGCTGCGGGCGTCGGCAGGCTGGGCGGCGATGGCCAGGCACACCCGGGCGACGCCGGGTGTGTAGGCCATCGAGAGGTCGTCGCGGGTGCGCAGGGGGACCTTCGAGCGCACCTCGATCTTGCCGCCGAGGTGCAGCAGGAAGGTCCGGTCGCTGACCTTGCGGATCGTCACGCCCCCGACCGCGGCGAGGGCTGCCGTGACGCCCTCGGCGTGACCGGCGTCATTGGCCGCACAGGTGAGGTCGACGACGAGGTGGTCCGGATGCGACTCCACCACGTCCAGCGCGGTGACCGCTCCCCCCGCCGAGCCGACGGCAGTCGTCAGCAGCCCGACCGCCGTCGGGTCAGCCGGGACCTGCAGCCGGACAGTGATCGAGTACGACGCCCCTGGGATCGCCATGCCGACAGTGTGCGCATGTTCGACCGGTCTTATGCCGGCGCCCCCCTCAGTGCAGTCGGCGCGGCCCCACGTCGGTGCGGGCCTCGGGCTGGCTCAGCCGCACCTCAGCGGCCAGCACGAAGCACCCGTCGGCGGCGACGACCACCGGGTTGAGCGCCAGCTCGGCCACCTCGGGCAGCTCATCGGCGAGCCGGCCCACCCGCAGCAGCAGCTGCTCCAGCCCGGCGGTGTCGACCGGCTGGGTCCCCCGGTATCCGAACAGCAGAGGGGCCGCCCGGACCGACCGCACCAGCTCGGCCGCGTCGCGGTCGGTCAGCGGCAGGATCCGGTGCGCCCGGTCGCCCAACAGATCGGTCGCCACCCCACCCAGGCCGAAGGACAGCACCGGCCCGAAGGACCGGCTCTCGACGGTGGCCACCACCGTGGCGATCCCCGGCGGCGCCATCGACTGGACGACCGCGGTCACCGCCGCGGCACCATGCCTGGCCGCCAGCAGCCGGTAGGCCGCGTGCACGTCCGCCTCCGTCGCCAGGTCGAGCCGTACGCCGCCCAGGTCGGCTCGATGCCGCAGGCTGGCCTCGGTCGCCTTCAGCGCGACCGGATACCCGAGCCGGTCCGCCGCGGCCACCGCCTCCTCGGCCGAGCCGACCCGCGTCGTCGGCCAGACCGGTACGCCGTAGAGGGCCAGCAGCTCGGCGGCTCTGTCGTCGGGCAGCCAGCCGCCCGACGGGTGGTGACCATCGAGCCAGCCCTGGACCAGAGAACGGGCCGCCTCGCTGTCGACGCCGGCGAGGTCTGTGAGCACCCCCTCCGGCCGGCTCCGCCACTCGGCGTAGGAGATCGCGCGGGCGAGCGCGTAGACGGCCGGCTCCGGCGAGCCGAAGGACGGGATCGAGCCACGGCCGGGGGCCGTCCCTGGCGGCGAGGGCCGCTGCAGCGCGGGCGGCATGCCGTCGAAGCCCAGGAAGACCGAGACGATCGGCTTGTCAACGTCGGCGGCCACCTCTGTCAGGACCCGGGCCACCTCCATGGCCGGCGTGGTCAGCGGGGGCACGAACACCGTGACCACCGCGTCGACCGCCGGGTCGGCCAGCACCAGCGACAGCGCAGCAGCGAACTCAGCCGGCCCGCTCATCGCGCCGACGTCGGCCGGCCGGCCCGCCACGGTCAGACCGGCAGCCACGCAGGCGTCGGCGGCCAGCACGACCAGCGCCGTGGAGTTGCCGACGATGCCCACCCGTCGACCGGCTGCGAGCGGCTGGTAGGCAAGCACCTGGGCGATGTCGAGCAGCTCGTCCACCGTCGCGACCCGGATCACGCCTGCCTGCCGGAAGAGCGCATCGACGGTGTCATCGGCCAGCTCCGGCGGATCACCGGCGGCCGCGTCCCGCTCGCGCCAGGACCGCCGGCTCTTCACCACGACGATCGGCTTGCGCCGGGCGATCCGGCGCGAGATGCGGGCGAACTTGCGCGGGTTGCCCATCGACTCGAGGTACATCAGCACCAGCTCGGTGCTCTCGTCGTCCTCCCAGTACTGCAACAGGTCGTTGCCGCTGACGTCCGCCCTGTTCCCGGCCGAGACGAAGCTGGACAGGCCGAGCCCCCGGCGTACGAAGGACTGCAGGACGCCGATGCCGAGCGCGCCGGACTGCGCGAACAGCCCGACCTGCCCGCGCGGCGGCAGCTCAGGGGCCAGGGAGGCGTTCATCGCGACATCGGGCGCTGTGTTGATCACACCGAGGCAGTTGGGGCCGACCACCCGCATGCCGTTGGCATGGGCCAGCTCGACCAGCGCCCGCTCGGCGGCCGCACCCTCCGGCCCGGCCTCCGCGAAGCCGGCAGAGACCACGACCAGGGCGCGGACTCCTTTCGTCGCGCATTGCTGCACCACCTGCTGTACGACGCCCGCCGGCACAGCTACGACGGCCAGGTCGAGCTCGTCCGGCACGTCCAGCACCGATGCATAGGTGGTGACACCGGTCGGTCCCTGCGCATCCAGGTGGGCCACCGGGTTGACGGCCGCGATCGTGCCGGTGAAACCACCGCCGGCCAGGTGCCTGAGGAGCGCACGACCGACGCTGTGCTCGTCCCGGCTGGCGCCCACGACGGCCACCGACGCGGGGCGCAGCAGCCGGGCCACCGAACGGGCCTCGGCCTGGTGCTCTCGCGAGCGCAGCACCGACAGCGAGGCGGCCGTCGGCTCGATGGGGAAGCTGAGGTGGACGACGTCCTGGTCGTACTCGCTCGTGGTCGAGAAACCGGCGTCGTGGAAGACCCGGATCATCCGCCGGTTGATCGGCAGCACCTCGGCGACGAACCGGCGGACCCCCCGCTCCCAGGCGGTCGCGGCCAGGTGCTCGAGCAGCACCGAGCCCAGCCCGCGGCCTTGATGGGCGTCCTCCACCACGAAGGCGACCTCGGCCTCGAGCGGGTCTTCCAAGCGGTCGTAGCGGGTCACGCCGATGATCTGGCCACCCAGAACGGCAACCAGCGCGTTGCGGTCGGAGTAGTCGACACTGGTGAAGCGGGTCAGATCCCGCTGCGGGATGGTGGCGTAGGAGCCGAAGAACCGGTAGTAGATCGTCTGCTCGGACAGCCGCGAGTGGAACTCGGTGAGCAGCGCAGCGTCGTCGGGCACGATCGGCCTGATGTGCACCGTGCCGCCGTCCGACAGCACGGCGTCGAACTCCCAGTGGGCCGGGTAGCCCTGCGGCGCGGACACCGTCAGCCCTGCGGGTAGAGCGGGTCGAGCCCGTGCAACGGGAACACCGCGCGTCTGGTCGCCGCTACGGCCTTGTCGATCAGCTCGCCGGCGTCGCCGTCGCCGGCGTCCCAGGGCACGTAGTCGGTCTCGCCGCCGTCGGTCATGGTCTCCGGCGCCCGGGTGCCGACACGATCGGCGACGAGATCACGCCAGCGCTGCGGCGTCTGCGTGGCCGGCGGCAGGGGTACGCCGGCAGCCTCCGCCAGCAGGTGCGCCCACGCCCTCGGGACCACCCGCGAGAGCTGGTAGCCGCCGCCCCCGAGGGCGACCCATCGGCCGCCGCAGACCCGGTGGGCCAGCGCGTGCAGCGCGGCGTAGGACGCGCGCTGGCCATCGACGGTGAGTGCCAGGTTGGCCAGCGGGTCGGTGCGGTGACTGTCGCAGCCGTGCTGGGTGACCAGCACCTGAGGGGCGAAGGCCTTCAGCAGCGGCGGCACCACCGCGTGGAACGCGCGCAGCCAGCCCAGATCGGTGGTGCCGGCGGGCAGTGCCACGTTGACACTCATGCCGTCGGCATCCCCGGAGCCGGTCTCCTCGGGGAACCCGGTCCCCGGCCATAGCGTCTCCCCGCTCTCGTGCAGGCTGATCGTGAGCACCCGCGGGTCGGCGTAGTACGCAGCCTGGACGCCGTCACCGTGGTGGACGTCGACGTCGACGTAGGCCACCCGCTGCACGCCCTGCTCGAGCAGCCAGGCGATGGCGACCGCGACGTCGTTGTAGACGCAGAAGCCCGCCGCCGAGGCGGCCATCGCGTGGTGCAGGCCGCCGGCGATGCTGACCGCGTGCTGGACCTCCCCGCTGTGGACCGCGCGAGCCGCCTCGACCGAGGCGCCCACCACCAGTGCCGAGGCCTCGTGCATCCGCGGAAAGATCGGGTTGTCGTCGGTGCCCAGCCCGAACCGGACGCTCTCCTGGTCAGCCCCGGCCCCGGGCGCCCGGCGTACGGCGGCCAGGTAGCGCGGGTCGTGCACCAGGGTGAGCAGCCCGTCGGAGGCCGGCTCGGCCGAAGCGACGCTCACCCCGGGAGCGCCGAGCACCCCGAGCTCACGAGCAAGCGCGATCGTGAGCTCGAGCCGGACCGGCTGCATCGGGTGGTCGGGACCGAGGTCGTAACCGACGAAGCTGTCGTCCCACAGCACCCGGACCGCGTCGCTCACGACCCGTGCCCTTCCCTGGCGGAGACGGTTCAGCCGGCGGCGGCGGCGCGGGCTGCGTAACGCCCGGCACGCTGCTCGACCTGCAGGGGGATCCCGAAGCAGGCCGACAGCGCCGGCGCGCCAAGCGTCTGCTCGACCGGGCCGGCGGCGACCACCCGTCCCGAGCGGAGCATCAGCGCATGGGTGACACCGGTCGGGATCTCCTCGACGTGATGGCTCACCAGGACCATCGCCGGCGCCTGCGGGTCGGTCGCCAGCCGGCTGAGCCGGCGGAGCAGCGCCTCACGGGCCCCGAGGTCCAGCCCGGCGGCCGGCTCGTCGAGCAGCAGCAGCTCCGGGTCGGTCATCATCGCCCGGGCGATCTGCACGCGCTTGCGCTCCCCTTCGGACAGCGTCCCCCACCGCCGGTCGGCCAGCCCGTGGCAGCCGAACTGCACCAGCAGGGCATGCGCCCGCCGCTCGTCCTGCTCGTCGTAGGCCTCGCGCCAGCGGCCGAGCACGGCGTACGACGCCGTCAGGACGACGTCGAGCACGCGCTCGCCGGCGGGTAGCCGGTCGGCGAGGGCAGCGCTGGCCAGCCCGATCCGCGGACGCAGCTCGAAGACGTCGACCCGGCCCAGCCGCTCACCGAGGATGTCCACCACACCGGTCGTCGGGAACAGCCGGGCCGCCGCCACCTGCAGCAGGGTGGTCTTGCCGGCCCCGTTGGAGCCGAGCACCACCCAGCGCTCGCCCGCGCGCACCGTCCAGGAGACGTCCTGGAGCAGTGCGGACTCGTCCCGGAGCACGCTGACACCGGCCAACCGAAGCACCGGCTCGTCCGTCACAGTGTCAACGTATGCCACCGGCCACGCGCTCCGGGCGGGACGCGCCCACGGGGCCGACCGCCAACCAGCCCCCGAGTGTTGCGGCCCGGCGCACACGAAATGCGGCCGCGCACCGGGCACGATGGCAGGCATGCGCGCAGTCTTCGGTGGAGGCGACGCCGCGCGGGCGTGGCTCCTGGGCTCGCTGGCCGTGGTGGCCGTGCTGGCGATCACCGACATCACGCTGAGCGGCGA
Organism: Actinomycetota bacterium; assembly: GCA_030947185.1. Classification (GTDB taxonomy): domain Bacteria; phylum Actinomycetota; class Actinomycetes; order JALYXH01; family JALYXH01; genus JALYXH01. The sequence goes on from JALYXH010000201.1 coordinate 21,782, forward strand.
CGTCAACATCTCCGGCGCCTTCGCGGTGGCGCCGTTCGTGGCCGGCACCGCTGCCTCGGCCCGGCAGACCCTCACCATCGGACTGCTCACCACGCTCGTGGCGGGCGTCCTGACGATCTACGACGACAGCGCAGCCGGGCCGGCGACGGCCCGCATGATCGCTGTGCTGCTGGCGTCGGGGCTCGCGCCGTACGCCGCCTCCCGACGGGAGGAGCGCGAGCGACGACTCTCGGACATGACCCGCGTGGCCGAGGTCGCACAACTGGCCATCCTCGCTCCGGTGCCACCCACCGTCGGACCGCTGGCGCTGGCCTCGGTCTACCTGTCGGCCAGCAGGGAGGCCCACGTCGGCGGCGACCTCTACGAGGTCGTGGACACCCCGTGGGGCGTGCGGACCATCGTCGGTGACGTTCGCGGCAAGGGGCTGGACGCGGTCCGGCTGGCTGCGGTGGTGCTGGCGTCGTTCCGGGAGAAGGCAGCCGCCGTCGAGTCGCTGCCCGACGTCGCCCGGCTGATGGACGCCCTGCTGCGTCCGCAGCTCGGACCTGAGGACTTCGTCACCGCGGTGCTGGGCTGCTTCTCGGCTGCCGGTGGCCTCGACCTGGTCAACTGCGGTCACCCCCCACCGGTGATCTGGGGCGCCACCTCAGGCGCCCTGATCAGCACCTCGACCCCGACGGCACCGCTCGGCCTCGACCCCGAACCGGTAGCGGAGCGCTTCGAGCTGACCAGCGCGGACCGGGTGCTGTTCTACACGGACGGCCTGGTCGAGGCCCGTGCCCCCGGCGGCGGCTTCGTGCCGCTCGACGCCTTGCTGGTCCACATCGGCGACGACCCGTTGAACCTCGCACTCAACAACGTGCTGGCCGAGCTGCGCAGGCTGGCCCGCGACGGCATCCAGGACGACCTGGCGATGCTCATGGTGGAGTTCCAGGGCGCGGCCCCCCCGGCCTGACGCCGTCGCCGGCGTACCCCCCTCGACGCCGGAACGCTGCGATGCCAGCCTGGGCACGCGCCCACCCGACACGTGAGGATTCTCGATGCCCGACGTCACCTCCTACGCCTCCGGCACGCCCTCGTGGGTCGACCTGGGCACGACCGACGCCGACGCGGCGAAGACCTTCTACACGAGCCTGTTCGGCTGGACGGCCGAGGACCTGCCCTCCGGGGAGGACAGCACCTACACGATGCTGAAGCAGGGCGACAAGGCAGTCGCGGCCCTCTACGAGCAGAGCGCGGACATGCGGGAGGGCGGGGTGCCGCCGGCCTGGCTCACCTACGTCAGCGTCGACGACGTGGACGCGGCGGCGGCTCAGGTGCCGACTGTCGGCGGCACCGTGATGGGCCAGCCCTTCGACGTGCTGGACTCCGGTCGCATGGTGATGGTGCAGGAGCCGAGCGGGTCGACCTTTGCGCTGTGGCAGGCCGGCAACCATGCCGGGGCGCAGCTGGTCAACGAGCCAGGGGCGATGTGCTGGAACGAGGTGATCACCCGCGACACCAAGACGGCTGCCAGCTTCTTCTCCCAGCTGCTCGGCTGGTCCGACAAGCAGGAGGACATGGGCGAGACGACCTACTTCACGTTCTCGTTGGAGGACCGTGAAGTGGCCGGGATGATGCCGATGACCGAGGAGATGGGCGACGTCCCGCCGTCCTGGCTCACCTACTTCGCCGTCGAGGACTGCGACGCGGCGGTGGCCTCCGCGAAGCAGCTCGGAGCCGAGGTGATCTCCAAGCCGATGGACGTGCCACCGGGGCGGTTCGCCTGCCTCCGCGACCCGCAGGGAGCGCATTTTGCGGTCATCGCGCTGTCCGGGGATGCCGCCTGAGCACTCTTCAGACCGGTCAGCTCCTCCGCACGGCCCGGCTGCTCTCGCTGCCGCTGGGCACCCTCGCGCTCTCGGCCGAGGGCCTCGCCCGCCGGCTGGCCGGCCAGGACCCGCTCGTGGTACGCCGGACGCTGCGCGACCGCAACGCTGCGCGGACCCGGCGGGTGCTCGGCGAGCTCAAGGGCGGCGCGCTGAAGGCCGGCCAGCTCCTGTCGACGGTCGACGCCCTGTTCCCGCAGGACCCCGAGGCCACCTGGGCGAACACCCTGGCGGAGCTTCAGGACAGCAACCCAGGGCTGCCCTTCCGCGACGTCGCCCCGGTGCTGGTCGCCGAGCTGGGGGCGCAGTGGCGCGCGTCGTTCCGCTCCTTCGAGGAGCCGGCTGCGGCAGCCGCCTCGATCGGCCAGGTGCATCGCGCGGTCTGGCACGACGGGCGGCCTGTCGCTGTCAAGGTGCAGTACCCCGGCGTACGGGAGGCGCTGGCTGCCGACGTACGCACGATCTCGGCCGT
>JALYXH010000205.1 GCA_030947185.1 Actinomycetota bacterium
CGCCGATGCTGGCCACAGCGGGACCGCTCCCCCCGGCCGCCGAGGACGACCGCTGGGGCTACGAGTTCAAGTGGGACGGGGTCCGCGCCACGATCTACGTCGACGGCGGCCGCATCACGATCCGCAGTCGCAACGACCGCGACGTCTCCGTCTCCTACCCCGAGCTGCGCGCCCTTGGTGAAGCACTCGGCAGCCGCCAGGTCGTTCTCGACGGCGAGATCGTGGCCTTCGACGACAGCGGCCGGCCCAGCTTCGGGGCGCTGCAGGAGCGGATGCACGTCGCCAAGGCTGCGGAGGCGCGGCGGCTCGCCGCGCAGGTGCCGGCCACCTTCCTCGCCTTCGACCTGCTCCACGTCGACGGCCGGGCGACCACCGACCTGGCGTACGCCGAGCGACGCGCCCTGCTCGAGTCGCTCGCGCTGGCCGGCCCGTCCTGGCAGACCCCGCCCAGCTTTGCCGGTGGCGGCGAAGCGGTCCTGACGGCCTCCAAGGCGCAGGGCCTGGAGGGCGTGGTCGCCAAGCGACTCGACTCGGCGTACTCCCCGGGAAGGCGCTCGGAGGCCTGGCTGAAGGTGAAGAACATCCGCCACCAGGCGGTCGTCGTCGGCGGCTGGAAGCCCGGCGCCGGCAACCGCAAGGGGCAGATCGGCTCGCTGCTGGTCGGGGTCCAGGCAAACGCCGGGCTCGTCTTCGCCGGGCACGTCGGGACCGGCTTCAGCCAGCGAGCGCTGGCCGACCTCGGCCGGCAGCTCGAACCCACCCGCAGGGCAACCCCGCCGTTCGACGACGAGGTCCCCCGAGCGCAGGCGAAGGATGCGGTCTGGGTGGAGCCGTCGCTGGTGGGCGAGGTGGCCTTCACCGAGTGGACCCGCGACGGCCGGCTGCGGCATCCCTCCTGGCGCGGGCTGCGGCCGGATCGAGTGCCGGCGGACGTCGTGCGCGAGCCGTGAGCCCGGCCTCGGTCAAGGTGCCGGTCACCGTTGAGGGCCGCACGCTGACGCTGTCCAACCTGGCCAAGGTGCTCTATCCGGCCGAGGGCTTCACCAAGGCGCAGGTGCTCGACTACTACACCCGGATCGCGCCGGTGCTCCTGCCGCATCTGCACGACCGGCCCCTCACGCTGAAGCGCTACCCGGACGGCGTCGACGGCAAGTCGTTCTTCGAGAAGAACGCGCCGTCGCACGCTCCCGACTGGGTGCGGACTGCAAGACTGGCCAGCCCCGGGTCCACCAAGAAGCGGGAGACCATCGACTACACGGTGGTCGACGACCTGCCCACCCTCGTGTGGGCGGCCAACCTGGCCTCGATCGAGCTGCACACCCCGCTGTGGCGGGTCGCCGCTGGGGAGCCGGACCTGCTCGTGTTCGACCTCGACCCCGGCCCGCCGGCGACCATCGTGGAGTGCGCGCAGGTGGCCCACCTGCTCCGGGAGATCCTGATGGCCGACGGCCTCCCGCCGCTGGCGAAGACATCCGGCTCCAAAGGCATGCAGCTCTACTGCGCCATCGCCCCGGGTTTCGGGGCGGAGCAGACCTCGGCGTACGCCAAGGGGCTGGCCCAACGGCTGGCGAGCGCCCACCCTGACCTCGTGGTCTGGCAGATGACCAAGGCGCTGAGACCGGGGAAAGTGCTGGTCGACTGGAGCCAGAACAACGGCGCGAAGACCACGGTGAGCGTCTACTCCATGCGGGCCCGACCGCGCCCGACGGTCTCGACGCCGGTCACCTGGGAGGAGGTGGCCGACTGCGAGCGGGCCGGGGACCCGGACCTGCTGGTCTTCACCACCGACGACGTGCTGGCCCGGGTGGCCCGGGTGGGCGACCTCTTCTCACCTCTGCTCGCGGCCGGCGCGCCGCTGCCTGGCTAGGGCTCAGCCGGCCTGCTCGCTGGTGGCCAGCCGGCCGATCGGGCCGGCCTCGAGGTTGTCGAGGAGCGCGGCGATGTCGTCGTAGACCGCTATCGCGCCGGCCTCCTCGAGCTCGGCCCGGCTGATCCCGCCGGAGAGCACCGCCACGCACTCCAGCCCGGCCTTGCGGGCCGCCTCGACGTCCCACACCGTGTCACCCACCATGAGTGCGCGTTCCGGCGCCAGCCCCCTGCGCTCGAGCGCGACCTGCAGGATGTCCGGCGCCGGCTTGGAGCTCTCCGCGTCGGCGCTGCTGGTGACCTCGTCGACCGCGTCGTCGGCGTCGATGGCCTCGGTCAGCGAGGAGACCTCGTCCTCGCTGGCGCTGGTGGCCAGCACCACCTCGAGGCCGAGCGCCTTGACCGCCCGCAGCGCCTCGGCGGCTCGCGGGAAGGGCCGGAGCTGTTCGAGGTACGGCGCGTAGTGGTGCGTGTGCGCCGTGACGGCCCGCTCGTCGGGCGCGCCGAGCAGATGCTCGACGAGGGTGCCGGAGCCCATCCCGATGCTGCGATGGATCCGGGTCATCGACACATCGTGGCCGGCGTCGCGAAAGGCGTGCCACCAGGCGAGGACATGCAGGTAGTTGGTGTCGACGAGGGTGCCGTCGACATCGAACAGGACACCCGCGCGAGGGTCGGTACGCGTCATGGCCGGCTGCATACCCGCGTGGCCGGCCTGCACCCGGGTACGGGATGGCCACCGCACGCCCGACCAAGAGGAGTCCGCATGCCAGCTGCCGACAGCGCCGACCTCGAGCACTTCGATGTCATCGTGCTCGGCGCCGGCTCGGCCGGCGAGGTCGTCGGGACCGAGCTGGCGAAGGCCGGTCGACGGGTCGCGGTGGTGGAGTCGCTGCGGGTCGGGGGTGAGTGCCCCTACGTCGCCTGCATGCCGAGCAAGTCGCTGCTGCGCTCGGCACACGCCAGGGCGGACAGTGCCCGGCTGCACGAGCTGGGGGCCGCTAAGCCGGCCCCCGACCACCCGGGCCCCGACCAGCACTCCCCTGACCGCGCGTACGCTGCCGCCACCGCGCGCCGCGACGAGGTGGCCGAGCAACGGGACGACACCGCTGCCGCCGAGGGGCTGGCCGAGTCGGGTGTCACGGTGCTGCGCGGCGAGGGGCGGGTGTCGGAGCCCGGTGCGGTGACCGTCGGCGGCGCCACCTACGGCTACACCGACCTCGTCGTCGCGACCGGCTCCAGTCCGGTGATCCCACCGATCGACGGGCTGGACGGAGTACCCACCTGGACCAGTGACCAGGCTCTGTCCTCCAGCGAGCTGCCGAGCCGGCTCGTGGTCCTCGGCGGGGGGCCGGTGGGCTGTGAGCTGGCCCAGGTGTTCGCGCACTTCGGCGTCGAGGTGGTCCTCGTCGAGGGCGCCGACCGGCTGGCGGCGAAAGAGCCGGCGTTCGTCGGGGCAGCCCTTGCCGAGGTGCTCGCCGACGCCGGCGTCGAGGTGCGCACCGGCGTACAGGCGGACCGGGCGTCGTCCACCGACGACGGTGTCGAGCTGCACCTGGCCGACGGCAGCGTCGTCAGCGCGGCTCGGGTGCTCGTCGCCACCGGGCGCAAACCCAACGTCGAGGGTCTCGGCCTCGACCTGATCGGCGTCGGCCCGGACGACCATGGCGCGCTCGCTGTCGACGAGGACTGCCGGGTGAGCGGGCAGCGCCACGTGTGGGCGGCCGGCGACGTCACCGGGGTCGCGCCGTACACGCACACCGCGAGCTACCAGGGCCGCGTCGTCGCTGCCAACCTGCTCGGCGGGTCACGACGAGCCGACTACCGGGCCATCCCGCGCGTCGTCTACACGCAGCCCGCCGCCTTCGCGGTCGGCCTCACCCCGGAGCAGGCCGACGAGCAGGGCATCGAGGTGCTGACCGCGACCATGGACCTGGCCGAGACCGCCCGGGCCACCACGGAGGGCGACTCGCCGCTGGGACCGTCCGGTCGCTCGGGCGGCACCCTGGAGCTCTACGCCGACTCCCGGCGTGGGGTGCTGGTCGGCGCCGCTGCCGTCGGGACCGACGCCGACCAGTGGATGTCGGAGATGGCGCTGGCCGTGCGGGCCGCCGTGCCGGTCGAGCTGCTGGCGGACGTGGTTCACCCGTTCCCGACCTTCGGAGAGGCCTTCGAGCCTCCGCTGCGCGAGCTGGCCCAGCGATTGGCCGAGGGCGAGCCGGGCGCCGGCCGGCGCCGGTCTGCGTAGGCTGTCTGCGGCAGCGAGGAGAAGTCATGCCGACGTTCCCGGCCGCCACCGCGGCGGACCCGCCGCGGGGCACCCGGCTCCCGCGCCCGGCCCGCCGGCAGCAGCTGCTGGGCGCCGCCCAGGAGGTCTTCGTCGCGCAGGGCTACCACGCCGCGGCGATGGACGACATCGCCGATCGCGCCGGGGTCAGCAAGCCGGTGCTCTACCAGCACTTCCCGGGCAAGCTGGAGCTCTACCTCGCGCTTCTCGACGAGCACGCCGACAACCTGGTCGGCCGGGTCCGGGAGGCGCTGGCGCTCACCGCGGACAACCGGCTGCGGGTGGCTGCTTCCATCGCCGCCTACTACGACTTCGTCGACGGTGAGGGGCAGGCCTGGCGGCTGGTCTTCGAGTCCGACCTGCGCAACGAGCCGGCCGTACGGGAGCGGGTCGAGCGCAGTCTGCAGGAGATCTGTGAGGCGATCGCCGTGATCATCGCGCAGGACACCGGCCTAGGCCGGGACGAGGCGCTGCTGCTCTCAGTCGGGCTGGCCGGCATGGCCGAGGTGAGTGCCAGGTGGTGGCTCGGCTCCGCCGACCGGGTCCCCAAGGAGCGCGCCGTCGAGCTCCTGGTGGGGCTGGCCTGGCGCGGCATCTCCGGCGCCGCGGGCCGGGCCGAGCCGCCCGGTTTCGCGCACGGCGCAGCGCCCGAGCCGTCGCTGCGCTCCCCCGTCGACTAGCCTCGCAACCGTGGGGCCGTGTCGGCTCCCGGTGCGAGAGGACGATGCGTGGAGGTCAAGATCGGCGTTCAGTACGCCGCCCGCGAGCTGGTGCTCGAGAGCACCTTGAGCGCGGCCGAGCTGGAGCAGACCGTGGCCGCCGCCCTCGGCAACGAGCAGGGCGTGCTCAGCCTGGTCGACGACAAGGGCCGCCGGGTACTGGTGCCGGCCAGCAAGCTCGCCTACGTCGAGATCGCCGAGCAGGAAGCCCGCCGGGTCGGCTTCGGCAGTCTCTGAGACCCCTCGGCCCCGGATAGGCCTTTACTCCCTCGCGATGCGTTCACAACGCAAGCAGCCGGGAACTTCTCCGACCGACGGGGACAGCCCCCGGAACAAGGAGACACAACGTCATGGGCATCATCGTTCTCGTCATCATCGGACTGATCGTCGGGGCACTCGGCCGCCTGATCGTTCCTGGCCGCACCCCGCTGCCGATCTGGCTGACCGTGCTGATAGGGATCGGGAGCTTCCTCCTGTCCGGACTCGTCATCAACGCCTCGGCACACCTGATCCTGGCCATCGTCGTCGGCGCGGTCATCGCCGCGCTGCTGATCGTCGTCGTCGGCCGGCTCGGAGCGCGCAACAGCCGGGTCTGACCTGGGAAGCGTCGAAGCGCCGCCGGCCCACGCGGGCCGGCGGCGCTGTCGTCCTCGCAGTCCGGCGTCGTGGCCGTCAGCCGAACCGGGTCAGGCCGACAGACCCAGGGCCGCCATCCGCTTGCTGTGCGCGTCGGTCAGCCGGTTGAGCAGCCGGCCGACCTCGACCAGGTCGCCGCTGCCGCCCACGATGAGGCGGGCGAGCGCGTCCCGGTCCACCGCCACCCGCTGCGCCTGTGCCAGCGCCTCGCCGACGAGGCGGCGGGCCCACAACGCCAGTCTGCCGGCGAGCGCCGGCTCGGCCGCGATCGCGGCCCGCACGGTGGCGACTGCAAACGAGGCATGGCCGGTGTCGGCCAGCACCTCCAGCACGAGCTCACGTGTCGCCGGATCCAGGAAGGCGGCTACTTCACGGTAGAAGTCGGTGGCGATCCCGTCGCCGACGTAGGCCTTCACCAGGCCCTCCAGCCAGTTGCTGGGCGCAGTCGAGTCGTGGAAGCCGTCCAGCGGGGCCACGAACGGCTGCATGGCAGCCTCCGAGTCGACGCCCATCGACTCCAGGTGTCCGAGCAGCCGGCGGTAGTGCCCGAACTCCGCAGCTGCCATCCCGGCCAGCGCACCCTTGTCGCTGAGGGTCGGAGCCAACCGGGCGTCGCCGGCCAGCCGCTCGAATGCGGTCAGCTCGCCGTAGGCCAGGACGCCGAGCAGGTCGACGACCGCCTCCGGGTCGGCGACGAAGCCGGACGCGGGCCGGACGGGTTGCGCGGGATGCTCGGTCACGGCTCGGCACCCTATCGGCGGGCGACTGCGCGCCCGAGCCCGGCCGGGCAGGTAGCATTGCTGGCGTAGGTGCGGCTGTCGCCGTCACCGGTCGTTGTGCGTGGACGTCGCCCTGGGCGCCCCGGCCACCGCGCAGTCATCCCGAGCGAGTCTCGCCGATGACCGTCGCGAGCCGTCGTGAGCACCCATCGTCGTCGGCGCGTCCGTAGGAAGGCATCGCCCTGAACCCCTCGCAACAGCCCGAGCCCGAGATCGACGACACCACCGATATCGACGCGATCCCCGGCTTCGTCGCCGAGGTCGTCACCGAAGCAGCACTGCCGGCAGCCGAGGTGCCCGGCTTCGCCGACCTCGGCGTCGCCGCCGAGATCGTCTCGGCGCTGAGCGACGTCGGCATCACCGCGCCGTTCCCGATCCAGGCCCTGACGCTGCCGATCGCACTGTCGGGAGCCGACCTGATCGGGCAGGCCCGCACCGGCACCGGCAAGACCTTGGCCTTCGGCATCCCGCTGCTGCAGCGGATCGACCTGCCGGGTGGGGGCAAGCCGCAGGCGCTGGTTGTCGTACCGACGCGGGAGCTCTGCGTCCAGGTGACCAAGGACATCGCCACGGCCGGCGCCAGCAACTCGGTCCGGACGCTGTCCATCTACGGTGGCCGCTCCTACGAGCCACAGGTGGAGGCTCTGCGCAAGGGCATCGACGTCGTCGTCGGCACGCCGGGTCGCCTGCTCGACCTGGCCAAGCAAGGCCACCTCGACCTCAGCGAGGTGCGGGCGCTCGTGCTCGACGAGGCCGACGAGATGCTCGACCTCGGCTTCCTGCCTGACGTCGAGCGGATCCTCGCCCTGGTCAACACCGAGCGGCAGACCATGCTGTTCAGCGCGACGATGCCCGGACCCATCGTGACTCTGGCCAGACGGTTCATGAGCCGGCCGACGCACATCACGGCCGAGCAGCCGGACGAGAACCGCACAGTCCCGACGACCGCCCAGCACATCTTCCGGGCCCACTCGATGGACAAGGGCGAGATGCTGGCCAGAATCCTGCAGGCCGACGGCCGGGGCCTGACGATGGTCTTCTGCCGGACCAAGCGGACCTGCGACAAGGTCGCCCTCGACATGGTCGACCGGGGCTTCGCGGCAGCAGCCGTGCACGGTGACCTCGGTCAGGGACAGCGCGAGCAGGCGCTCCGGGCGTTCCGCGCCGGCAAGATCGACGTGCTGGTCGCGACCGACGTCGCCGCCCGCGGCATCGACGTCGCCGGCGTCACCCACGTCGTGAACTACCAGTGCCCCGAGGACGAGAAGACCTACCTGCACCGGATCGGGCGCACCGGACGGGCCGGCGGCTCCGGCATCGCAGTCACCTTCGTCGACTGGGACGACCTGCCGCGCTGGTCGTTGATCAACACCGCGCTCGAGCTGCCGTTCCCAGACCCGCCGGAGACGTACTCCAACTCCGCGAGCCTCTATGCGGCACTGGACATCCCCCGCTCGGCGACCGGCCGGCTGCCGCGCGTCCAGCGCACCAGGCTCGGCCTGGCGGCGGAGGCCGTCGAGGACCTCGGCGAGACCGGCCGCGCCCGCCGGCCGCGCAGCAGTGCGCCGGCCCAGGCCCCTGCCGGCCGCAATGCCGGTCGTGCCGGTCGTGGGGG
>JALYXH010000215.1 GCA_030947185.1 Actinomycetota bacterium
GTGGTGGTCGGACAGCCGATCGCACACGTCTGGCTGTCGGGCTCCGCCTGAGCGACGCAGCCCCGCTCGCGGCGTCCGCCTGGTTGCTCCGCCGCTCGGCTGCTCGGCCGCACGGTGTTACCTCCGATGACTGACTTCGCGTTGAGCCGCTCAGTCCTATGAATGGCCGGCAGGGCCGAGCCTGCGCTACAGCAAGACCGTCCTTCAGCCGATGAATCCCCAAGCACGTCGGCCGACAGCCGACCCTGCGGCAACGTCTCGCTCAGTCGAAAGGACGCGGTTGTGTCACGAACAGCGATCGGGCTCGACATCGGCACCTCCAGCGTTCGCGCGGCTGAGGTGTCGTTCGGAAAGGGTCCGGCCAGCCTCGAGCGCTTCGGTCAGGTGGCCCTGCCGATCGGCGCCGTCCGGGACGGTGAGGTGATCGACACAGTCGCGGTCGCCGCAGCAACCAGGCAGCTGTGGTCGCAGGCGAAGTTTTCCAGCAAGCGTGTTGTGGTGGGGGTCGCCAACCAGAAGGTGGTCGTCCGCCAGGTCGACCTTCCCTGGCTGCCCACCAACGAGCTGCGCGCCTCCCTTGCCTTTCAGGTGCAGGAGTACATCCCGATGCCGGTGGAGCAGGCGATCCTCGACTTCCACCCCCTGGAGGAGTTCGAGAACGAGGCCGGCGGCCGGATGCTGCGCGTGCTACTCGTTGCAGCGGCCCGCGACATGGTCAACAGCGCCCTCGAGGCGGTCACGAAGGCCGGGTTGCGACCAGTCATGGTCGACCTGAACCCGTTCGCCATCCTGCGCTCGCTCGCCGCCTCCGACGACCTGGGACTGTCCGGTGGCGATGCCGAGGCTTTGGTCGACATCGGCGCCAGCGTGACCAACATCGTGATCCATCAGGCCGGCGTCCCTCGCTTCGTCCGCATCCTGCTGATGGGCGGCGCTGACGTCACCGAGGCTGTCGCCGAGCGGATGGGCGTCCCGGTGGACCAGGCGGAGGCAGTCAAGCAGTCCACCGGCATGCCCTCCGCACCCGGTGTCACCGACGGCCACCCGGCCGAGCGGGTCATCGAGCACACCGGCGCTGCACTGGTCGAGGAGGTGCGCGGCTCGCTGGACTACTACCTTTCGCAGCCGGGCGCCGCGCGGCTGAGCCGGGTGTTGGTCTCCGGCGGTGGCGGGATGCTCGGCGGACTCGCTGCGCGGTTGTCGGCGGCGACCAGGCTGCCGGTCGAGCTCGGCTCCGCGATGTCGAACCTTCGAGTCGGCAAGACCGGCTTGTCCGATGACCAGCTGCGCCATGTCGCGCCGCTGGTCAATGTCCCGGTGGGTCTTGCCATGGGAGTTGCGTCATGACCGCGTCGACGTCCGTCCAGACTCTCACCCGACCGGCCCTCCTGCCCCGGGTGAACCTGCTTCCCCCGGAGATTGCCCAGCGGGTCCGTCTGCGGAAGCTGCAGGGCGGGATGCTCGCGGCCGTCGTGGTCGCCGTCGGCATCGTCGCCGCGCTGTACGTCGGCGCCACCACCAACAAGAACACCGCGCGCCAGCAGCTGAGCGTCCAGCAGGTCGAGCAGAGCAAGCTGCAAGGGCAGGTCGCGCAGCTGCAGAACGTCTCGGCGGTGTATGCCCAAGTAGCCGCCCGTGAGGCGATGCTGCGTACGGCGATGGGACAGGAGGTGCAGTGGTCGCATTACCTCAACGACCTCAGCCTCTCCATGCCGAACAACGTATGGCTCACCAGCTTCAGTGTCGCGCAGACGGGCAGTGCCGGAACGACTGCGGCGCCGGCTGCGAGTGCCGGTGCCCCTGATCCCGGTATCGGCCGGGTCACGGTCGCCGGCGTCGGACTGGCACACCCTGACGTGGCCAACTGGCTCGAGTCACTGGCCAAGGAGAAGGGCTACAGCAACCCCTACTTCTCCAACTCAACGGAAGGCCTGATCGGCACCCGCAAGACCGTGACCTTCTCGTCGACCGTGACCGTGACCAAGGACGCTCTGTCCGGTCGCTACACCCAAGGAGCAGGCAAGTGACCGGCAAGCTCAAGCAGATGACAGTGCTGACGGTCGTGGCTGTGCTGGCGATCGGGGCGCTCGGCTGGTTCCTGCTGATCGCACCCAAGAACAAGCAGGCTGATCAGCTGCACGCGCAGGCTCTCGCGCAGAAGGACAAGAACACGACGTTGCGCAACCAGCTCGCCATCCTGCAGGCACAGGGCAAGAACCTGGTCGCCCAGCAAGCTCGCCTAGCCGACATCGCGACGCGGGTGCCGGACAACCCAGGGCTCCCCTCGCTCATTCGCGGCCTCTCCGATGCCGCCGACCAGGCGGGCGTAGACCTGGTGACCATCGCGCCGTCGGCACCCGCACCGGTAGCAGTGACTGCCGGCGTCGTGGCTGCCCCCGCTGCGCCTGCGTCGGCACCTGCTGCTCCCGCGGCCCAGCTGGCCGAGATACCGGTTGTGTTGACCATCTCCGGCGGCTTCTTCCCGGTCGAGCAGTTCATCAGCAACCTCGAAGGACTGTCGCGTTCCTACCTGGTGACCGGCATGACCGCGGCCCCCGGCGCCGGCAGCGCCGGTGCAGCAACGACCAAGCCGAAGGTCGGTCAGCAGCTGCAGGTCACGATCAACGGCAAGGTCTTCATGTCGGCGTCCGTTGCCACGCCCGCTGTCGCCGCAGTCGTGCCGGCGCCTGCCGCCCCCACGAAGTAGGAGAGAGCTCACCATGTCCGAGTCGGCCATTCCGTTCGCTCCCGACCACGCCCTGGTCGGGGACCAGGCGGATGACGCAACCGCTGGTCGCAGTCGGCGGCCGCTGCTGTTCGCCGCCGGGGCCCTGCTCCTGTTGCTTGCGGCTGCTGCGTACTTCTTCGTCCTCAAGGGCGCGGATGCTCCGGCCTCCAAGCCGGCGGCCGCTGTTGTCCTGCGAAAGCCGGCAAGTCCGGCCATCGCGCCGCGCGTATCTGCGTCTCCGGTGCCGTCGCCGGCAGGCAATGCGGCGGTGCCCCCTCCGGTGACCCAGCCACTCGGCCGGGATCCGTTCAAGGCTCTCTATGTGGCGCCTGCGGCAGCGGTCGCTCCGGCTGTGGGCGCGGCTCCCGCTGCGGGAGCAGCGGCCCCGGCTGCAGCAGCCCCGGCCGCAGCAGCTCCGGCGGCTCCGACCAAGAGCGGCACATCGCAGGTCGCTCTGGTCGGCGTGGACAGTGTGAACGGGAAGCAGGTGGCAACCACCAAGGTGGGCGACGCCTCGTTCTCGCCCGCCGTCGGCGACGTGTTCGCCAAGACGTTCAAGCTGGTGTCCGTCACCGGCAGCTGCGCCACCTACCTGCACGGCGACGTGCGCTTTGCCCTCTGCCCCGGGCAGACCTTCCAGCCCTGAGGCGACCACGACACCGACGGCCCCGCTGGCTTCGCGCCGCGGGGTCGTGGGTTGCCCGGGGTCGGCTCGGGCCGTGAAACACTTCGAGCATGCTTCGGTGGCTGACTGCGGGGGAGTCGCACGGCCCTGCCCTCGTGGCCGTTCTCGAAGGCCTGCCGGCCGGCGTACGCACGTCGACCGACGAGGTGGCCGACGAGCTTGCCCGCCGCCGCGCTGGTCATGGCCGAGGCGCTCGGATGGCCTTCGAGCGCGACGAGGTGGAGTTCCTCGGCGGCGTCCGCCACGGCCTGACGATCGGCGCGCCGGTGGCGATCCGGGTTGGTAACACCGAGTGGCCCAAGTGGGCGGAGGTGATGGCGCCCGACCCCGCCGACGACATGGGAAGGCGTTACGACGAGCCGGGCCGGTTCGCCGGTGTCGCCCGTGCTGCGCCCCTGACCCGCCCCAGGCCTGGGCACGCCGACCTGGTCGGCATGCAGAAGTACGGCTTCGACGACGCCCGTCCGGTTCTCGAGCGGGCCAGCGCGCGGGAGACGGCGGCCCGGGTCGCGCTCGGCCAGGTGGCCAGGGCGTTCCTGCGGCAGGTGCTCGACGTCGAGGTGCTCAGCCATGTCGTGGCCATCGGGACGGCCAGCGCGCCGGAGGGCTTGGTGCCGGGCCCGCAGGACGGCGCAGCGGTGGACGCCGACCCGGTCCGCTGCCTGGACCCCGCAGCGAGTGCTGCGATGGTGGCCGAGATCGACGCCGCCCACAAGGACGCCGACACCCTCGGCGGCGTCGTCGAGGTCGTCGTCCACGGCCTGCCTCCGGGCCTGGGCAGCTACGTCCACTGGGACCGCAAGCTCGACGCCCGGCTGGCCGCTGCCCTGATGGGCATCCAGGCGATCAAGGCGGTCGAGGTGGGCGACGGCGTCGCCACCGCCCGCCGGCGCGGCTCGGCCGCCCACGACGAGATCGAGCAGGGCCCGGAGGGCCTGCGCCGTCGTACGGCGCGGGCCGGCGGGATCGAGGGCGGCATGTCGACGGGCGAGCCGTTGCGCATCCGAGCGGCGATGAAGCCCATCTCGACGCTGTCGAAGCCCCTGGACACCGTCGACGTGGCGACGGGCGCCGCGGCGACGGCGATCGCCCAGCGCAGCGACGTCTGCGCCGTCCCGGCGGCCGGTGTCGTCGCCGAGGCGATGGTGGCGCTGGTGCTCGCGGACGCCGCGCTGGAGAAGTTCGGCGGTGACTCCGTGGAGGAGACCAGGCGCAACCTCGAGGGCTACCTCAAGGCCCTGGTCGTCCGGTGAGTGGCCCCCGGGCCGTGCTGGTCGGGCCTCCTGGCGCCGGCAAGTCGACAGTGGGCCGCCTGCTCGCCGAGCGGATGGGAACCGGCTTCCGGGACACCGACGAAGACGTCGAGCAGAGCATGGGGGCGCCGATCGCCGACATCTTCATCGACCACGGCGAGGCGCGATTCCGCGAGCTGGAGACGGCCGCCGTACGGCGTGCGCTGGCCGAGCACACCGGCGTCCTCGCGCTCGGCGGAGGGGCGGTGCTCGACGCCGGCGTCCGGGCCCTGCTGGTCGGGCACCAGGTGGTCTGGCTGCAGGTCGGTGTGGCCGATGCGGCCCGCCGCGTCGGCATGGCCCGCGATCGGCCGGTACTGACGCTCAACCCCCGCAAGCAGCTGCACCAGCTCCTCGACGCCAGGGCGCCGCTCTATGCCGAGGTGGCCCGCTTCCGCGTCGACACCGACGGACGGGAGCCCGGCGAGGTCGTCGCGGAGGTCCTGGCCGGCCTCGAGGACGCGTGAGCCCGCCCACCCGCATCCGGGTCGGCGGTCCGGCGCCCTACGACGTGCTGGTCGGTCACGGCCTGCTCGGTGAGCTGGCCGGGCCGCTGGCCGGGGCCGCCCAGGTGGCGGTGGTCCACCCGGCCACCCTGGCCGCCACCGCCGAGGCGGTCCGCGTCGAGCTGATGGCCGCCGGCATCGGCTGCCATCTCGTCGAGGTGCCCGACGCTGAGGCCGCGAAGGAGCTGCGTGTCGCCGCGCGGGTCTGGGAGATGCTCGGGCGGCTCGGCTTCACCCGCAGCGACGCGATCGTCGGACTGGGCGGCGGTGCCACCACCGACCTGGCCGGCTTCGTCGCTGCCACCTGGCTGCGCGGCGTACGCGTGGTGCAGGTGCCCACGACCCTGCTCGGCATGGTCGACGCGGCGGTCGGGGGGAAGACCGGCATCAACACCGACGCCGGCAAGAACCTGGTCGGCGCCTTCCATCCACCGGTGGGCGTGCTCTGCGACCTGGCGATGCTCGGGTCGCTGCCGGCTCCGGACTACGTCAGCGGACTCGCCGAAGTGGTCAAGGCCGGGTTTCTCGCCGACCCGGCGATCCTCGATCTCATCGAGGCCGACCCGGCCGCTGCCACCACTTCCGCGGGTGCTGCCACCCGGGAGCTGGTCGAGCGGGCGGTCCGGGTCAAGGCAGCGGTGGTCAGTGAGGACCTCACCGAGCAGGGAGGCCGCGAGGTCCTCAACTACGGCCACACCCTCGGGCACGCCATCGAGAAGGTGGAGAGCTACCGGTGGCGCCACGGCGACGCCGTCAGCGTGGGGCTGTGCTTCGCTGCGGAGCTCGGCCGGCTGGCCGGCCGGCTCGACGACACCACGGCCGACCGGCACCGGGACACGCTTGCCTCGGTGGGCCTGCCGGTCACCTACCGTGAGGACGCCTGGCCCGCGTTGTACGCCGCGATGCGAGTGGACAAGAAGGCCCGCGGTGCCCGGCTGCGCTTCGTCGTCCTCGACGGACTGGCCAGGCCGCGCATCCTGGACGACCCGGACCCGGATCTGCTGCATGCCGCCTACACCCGAGCCGTGAGCGACTGCGGAAGCGAGGTCCTGCGGTGATGACCGACAGACCGGCAGCTCCGGTGCACGTCCTCAACGGTCCCAACCTCGGCCGGCTGGGCCGCCGCGAGCCGGACGTCTACGGCACCGCGACGTACGACGACCTGGTGGCGGCCTGCGAGGCAACCGCGGCCGAGCTCGGCCTGACCGTCCGGGTCCGGCAGAGCGACGACGAGGCCGAGCTGGTGCGCTGGCTGCACGAGGCAGCGGACAGCGCCGCGGCAGTGGTGCTCAACCCGGCGGCGCTGGGCCACTACTCGATCGCGCTGCGCGACGCCGCGGCGATGCTGAGCGTGCCGCTGGTCGAGGTGCACCTGTCGAACATCGCCGCTCGCGAGGAGTTCCGCCACCACAGCGTCATCTCGGCGGTGGCCACCGGCACGATCACCGGCCTCGGGCTCGACTCCTACCGGTTGGGCCTGCGGGCGGCGGCAGCCCTGATCGCCGGGCCTGGAGGGCGTGGCGAGCCCGGCTAGTCTCGCTCCATGGCCGCCGCGCACGAGACCCGAAGGGCTGCGGTCAGGCGGCTGCTGTCCGAGCAGGACCTGGACGCTCTGCTCGTCACCCGGCTCGTCAACGTCCGCTACCTCACCGGGTTCACCGGCTCGAACGCCGCGCTGCTGGTCACGTCTGAGGGTGCCGTGCTCACCACCGACGGCCGCTACCTCACCCAGTCGGCGGCGCAGGCCCCAGACGTGGAGCGGGTCATCGACCGCGATGTGGCCGGCGCCCTGGTGCGCCGAGCCGCCGGGACGCTGCGCCGGCTGGGCTTCGAGGCCCATGACATGACCGTCGAGGCGCACCGTTCCCTGGCCGGGGAGGACCGGGTCGAGCTCCGGCCGGCGGGGCGGCTCGTCGAGAGCCTGCGTACGGTCAAGGACGCCGGCGAGCTCGACGCCCTGCGCGAGGCATGCGCGATCGCCGACCGTGCCTTCGCCGAGCTGCTGCCCTCGGTGCGGGCCGGGCGCACCGAGCTCGAGATGGCGCACGAGCTCGAGGACCGGATGAGGGCGCACGGCGCCGAGGCCCGGTCGTTCGAGACCATCTGCGCAAGCGGGCCGAACAGCGCCATCCCGCACCACCGGCCGACCGGGCGGCCGGTCCAGCGTGGCGAGCTGCTGAAGTTCGACTTCGGGGCGACCCACCTCGGCTACCACTCCGACATGACCCGCACGGTCATCGTCGGCCCGGCGGCCGACTGGCAGCGCGAGATCTACCAGGTGGTGGCCGACGCCCAGCGGACCGGCCGGGCCGCGTTGGCGCCCGGGGCCGACGTACGCCGGGTGGACCGGGCGGCCCGGGACGTCGTCGAGCAGGCCGGGTACGGCGACTCGTTCCCGCACGGCCTGGGGCACGGCGTCGGGCTGGAGATCCACGAGGCTCCGACGCTCGGCTACGGCGCGACCGGTACACTCGACGTCGGAGTGCCGGTCACGGTCGAGCCTGGGATCTACCTCGCGGACCGTGGCGGCGTACGCATCGAGGACACGCTCGTCGTGACGGCGGGCGAGCCGGACCTCCTCACGACCACGACCAAGGACCTGCTGGTCCTGTAACAGGAGTGCGCGCCCGTGGCGACGACGAACGACCTGAAGAACGGCATGACCCTCGACCTCGACGGCAACCTGTGGAACGTCGTGGAGTTCCAGCACGTCAAGCCCGGCAAGGGCGGCGCCTTCGTGCGCACCACGCTCAAGAACGTGCTCACGGGCAAGGTCGTCGACAAGACCTTCAACGCCGGGACGAAGGTCGACGTCGCGACGGTGGACCGGCGGGAGATGTCCTACCTCTACCGCGAGGCCGGCGAGTTCGTCTTCATGGACACCGCCACCTACGACCAGCTGCAGGTCCCGGCCGCCACCGTGGGGGGCACTGCCGACTACCTGCTCGAGAACATGACAGCCACTGTCGCCGTGCACGACGGGGTCGCCCTCTACGTCGAGCTGCCCGCCAGCGTCGAGCTGCTGATCGCGCAGACCGACCCCGGTGTGCAGGGGGACCGGTCCACCGGCGGCACCAAGCCCGCCACGCTGGAGACCGGCGCCACGATCGCCGTCCCGCTGTTCGTCACCACCGGCGAAAAGGTCAAGGTCGACACCCGCGACGGTCGCTACCTCGGCCGCGTCAACAGCTAGGCGCGCGAACCCGTGGGAGCACGCAGCAAGGCGCGCAAGCGAGCGCTCGACGTGCTCTACGAGTCGGACCTGCGCGGCGCCGACCCGGTCCAGACGCTGGCCGCCCGACTGGCCGCGGCCGACCCGCCGGTGCCGGAGTACGCCGTCGAGCTGGTCCAGGGAGTGGTCGAGCACCGGGTGCGCATCGACGAGCTGCTGACGACGTACGCCGAGGAGTGGACGCTGGCCCGGATGCCGCCGGTCGACCGCAACGTGCTCCGGCTCGGTGTCTACGAGCTGCTCTGGCGCGACGAGGTGCCGGACGCCGTCTGCGTGAGTGAGGCCGTCGAGCTGGCCCGGGCGCTGTCCACCGAGGACTCGCCGCGCTTCGTCAACGGCCTGCTGGCCAGGCTGCTCTCGCTCAAGCCGTCGCTGGCCGGCTGAGCCCCTGCCCGGTGCTGTCGAGCCGCTAGACGCGAGCCTCGTCGAGCGCCCGGCGGGCCTCGGCCGACAGCACGCCCCAGGAGATCAGCTGCTCGGTCAGCGCGTGCGGCGAGGCGTCGTAGATGACGGCGAGTGAGCGCAGGTCCTCCTGCCGGATCGACAGGACGCGGCCGTTGTAGTCGCCGCGCTGGCTCTGGATGGTGGCGGCGTAGCGCGCCAGCGGGGCCGACTGCTCGGCCGGCACCAGGGACAGCTGCTCGAGGTCGATCACCAGCCGGGGCGAGGGATCGCCCGCGGCCGGCAGCGCGATGCCCTCGGGGAGCAGCTCGGCCACCGGTACGCCGTAGAACTCGGCCAGCTCGGCCAGCCTCTGAACGGTCACGGCCCGGTCGCCCCGCTCGTAGGAGCCGACGACGACCGCCTTCCAACGGCCCTCGGACTTGTCCTCCACCCCGTGCAGCGACAGTCCCTGCTGGGTGCGGATCGCGCGCAGGCGGGCGCCCAGCGCCTTCGCGTAGTCCGGTGCTTTCGCATCGTCGGTCATGGCCTGCTCCTGGGAACGGGGAACGCCTGGGTGAAACCGACCGAGCCGGCGCGGCCGGATGACAGCCACGCTTTTCGGTTACAGAGCGTAACGGTAAGGGGCGCTGTCTTCGTGGTCAAGCATCCGTGGCGGGCGCGTCTGGGCGCGTCGCCCGGTCGGGCTGGGTCCGAGGACCCGCGCGGTGCCCTAGACTGCTGTTTCGACAGCATCGACCGTCCTTTAACGACCCGTCCTGTGAGGCGGGGAAGGGGGTCGCGGGTGTCAGCGTCGCTCACGCCACCGACATCACCGCGCGCCACAAGCGCGTCCGAACCGTCCGACGGGCGGTCAGTTCTCGATCCCGCCGACGTGGGTCGGGCCCTGACCCGCATCGCGCACGAGATCCTCGAACGCAACCGGGGCGCCGCCGATCTGGTGCTGCTCGGCATCCCCACCCGCGGGGTG
>JALYXH010000002.1 GCA_030947185.1 Actinomycetota bacterium
GTGTTGGTGGGCGTGCCGGTGCCGGCCGCCGACGCGGACAGGCTGCCGGCCGCGATGCCACCGGCGAGCGCGCCGGCGACCAGCAGGGCCCCCATGCCGGCCAGCCGGCGTGAGCGGGGCGGGGTGGCGGTGTTCTCGTCCATTGCTACCTCCGTGACGGGAGCCGCTGCTCTCAGCAGCTCGTGAGGTAACAGTCGTCGCGCCGCCTCTACGCGACCTGTGCCGTCACTGGCCGTCGGCTGTGGATTCGGTCAGCCACTGTCGGACCAGCCGGAGGTCGCGGCGGGAGCTCGACCCCACTGGCAGCCAGCCGATGGCGATGGCCAGGCAGAGCGTGAGGAGCGCACGCGCAGAGGGGCTCGCGGGGCCAGGGGCCAGCGCAGCGATGACCTGCCTGTGGTGTCGGCCGGTTCGGCCGGCGGCGGAAAAGCCCTAGCTCAGCTGCGAAGGTCGGCGAGGGCCGGTGCCAGCCGGCGCCAGTCCTCGGCCGGCACGTCGCCCACCGAGTTCCCCAGCAGCTGCAGGCAGACATGGCTGGCACCGGCATCGAGGTGCTCGCGGACACGGCGTACGACGGCCTGCTCGTCGCCGCCCACCACCAGCGCGTCCTTCAGCCGCTCGCTGCCGCCGCGGACGGCGTCGGACTCGTCGAAGCCGAGCCGGAACCAGCTGTTGCGGTAGTTGGGCAGCCCGGAGTAGATCTCCAGGTGCCAGTGCGCGCGCTGCAGGAACGTCTCCCGGTCGGTCGTCAGGGCGACGCTCTGCTCCACAGCGAGCACCGGCCCCTCGCCCAGCACCGCGCGGGCCTGCGCGGTGTGCTCCGGCGTGACCAGGTACGGGTGCGCCCCCTGCGCGCGGTCCCGCGACAGCTCGAGCATCCGTGGCCCGAGCGCGGCGAGCACCCGCGGTGGGGTGTCCGGCGGCCCGGCCACCAGATAGGGCGCCCGGTCCATGGCGTCGAGGTACTCCCGCATCGCGGTCACCGGCTTGCCGTAGGAGTGGCCGCGCATGCGCTCCACGAGCGGCGCGTGGCTGACGCCGAGGCCGAGAAGGAACCTGTCCGGGTAGGCAGCACTCAGCCCCCGAGCCGCCCCGTTGGTCGCCATGGCGTCCCGCGCGTAGATGGAGGCGATACCCGGCGCGACCACCATCCGGCGGCTCGCCTGCAGGTAGAGAGCAGCTGCCGTGAACGCCTCGCGGCCGTAGGCCTCGCCGTACCAGAGGGCGTCGTAGCCGAGCTCGTCGAGCTCGGCTACCTGCTCCTGTGCCTGTCCCGTGGGCAGGGCGTCGAGCGCGACGGTCCAGATCCCGACCGGCCCGGGCAGCAGCGGTGGCGTCATGGCGTCATCCTGCCGCAGCCACGGGACACCGCCACGCACGGAACGGGCCGGTCCCCCGTCGAGGGGACCGGCCCGGGCCGGACGTGCTGGGGGACTTTAGAAGTCCATGTCCCCGCCACCCATGCCGCCACCCGGCATGCCGCCACCGGCGGAGGCCTTCTCGGGCTTGTCGGCGATCACCGCTTCGGTGGTGAGGAACAGCGCCGCGATGGATGCCGCGTTCTGCAGCGCCGAGCGGGTGACCTTGGCCGGGTCGATGATGCCCGACTTGATCATGTCGACGTACTCACCCGTCGCGGCGTTGAGGCCCTGGCCGGTCGGCAGGTTGCGCACCTTCTCGACCACGACACCGCCCTCGAGACCGGCGTTGATGGCGATCTGCTTGATCGGTGCCTCCAGCGCCAGCTTGACGATGTTGGCACCGGTGAGCTCGTCACCGGTCAGGTCGAGCTTGTCGAAGGAGTCCAGCGAGGCCTGCAGCAGCGCCACGCCGCCTCCGGCGACGATGCCCTCCTCGACGGCCGCCTTGGCGTTGCGCACGGCGTCCTCGATGCGGTGCTTGCGCTCCTTGAGCTCCACCTCGGTGGCCGCGCCGACGCGGATGACCGCGACACCGCCGGCCAGCTTGGCGAGGCGCTCCTGGAGCTTCTCGCGGTCGTAGTCGGAGTCGGACTTCTCGATCTCCGCGCGGATCTGGTTGACCCGGCCGGCGATCTGGTCGCCGTCGCCGGCACCCTCGACGATCGTGGTCTCGTCCTTGGTGATGACGACCTTGCGGGCCCGGCCGAGCAGGTCCAGCGTGGCGGTGTCGAGCTTGAGCCCGACCTCCTCGCTGACGACCTGGCCCCCGGTCAGGATCGCGATGTCCTGCAGCATGGCCTTGCGCCGGTCGCCGAAGCCGGGCGCCTTGACGGCGGCCGACTTGAAGGTGCCACGGATCTTGTTGACGACCAGGGTGGCCAGGGCCTCGCCCTCGACGTCCTCCGAGATGATCGCGAGCGGACGACCCGACTGCATGACCTTCTCGAGCAGCGGGAGGAGGTCCTTGACCGCCGAGATCTTGCCGTTGACGACGAGCACGTAGGGGTCGTCCAGGACGGCCTCCATGCGCTCCGGGTCGGTGACGAAGTAGGGGCTGATGTAGCCCTTGTCGAAGCGCATGCCCTCGGTGAGCTCGAGCTCGAGGCCGAAGGTGTTGGACTCCTCGACGGTGATGACGCCTTCCTTGCCGACCTTGTCCATCGACTCGGCGATCATCTCGCCGATCGAGGTGTCGCCGGCCGAGATGGAGGCGGTGGAGGCGATCTGCTCCTTGGTCTCGACGTCCTTGGCCGAGCGGGCCAGCGACTCGCTGACCGCCGCGACCGCTGCCTCGATGCCCTTCTTCAGCGCCATCGGGTTGGCCCCGGCGGCGACGTTGCGCAGGCCCTCGCGGACGAGCGCCTGGGCCAGCACGGTCGCCGTGGTGGTGCCGTCGCCGGCCACGTCGTCGGTCTTCTTGGCTACCTCTTTGACGAGCTCGGCGCCGATCTTCTCGTAGGGCTCCTCGAGCTCGATCTCCTTGGCGATGCTCACGCCGTCGTTGGTGATCGTGGGAGCGCCCCACTTCTTCTCCAGGACGACGTTGCGTCCCCTGGGCCCGAGGGTGACCTTGACGGCGTCCGCGAGCTGGTTCATGCCGCGCTCGAGGCCGCGCCGGGCTTCCTCGTCGAACGCGATGATCTTCGACATCTGGTGGTCCTTCCGAGAGGGACGAGACAGGTGCGTCGGTGGGCGACGCCCGCGACGGACGGCATCCGGACGAGCGGCCGCATGAGCGGCTCTCGCACCGGCACCTCGTCGGCCCAACCTGGCACTCGACACGTCTGAGTGCTAGGTCCTGTTTAGCACTCGGCTGCCACGAGTGCAAGACACCGGCGGTCCCGCGCGGCGCTCTCAGGCCTGGGCGCCACCGGTGAAGTTCCAGCCCGCCAGATGCAGGCTGGGTACGCCGAACGTCCCGTAGTGCGCGGTGGCGACCAGCTGTACGTCGGAACCCACCGCCCGCACCCCGCCGGGTGCCAGGGCGCCGACGTAGGACTGGGTGAAGCGCAGGTTGCGCACCGGCCGGGTGATGCGGCCGTCCTCGACGAGGAAGACCCCGTTGCGGGTCAGCCCGGTCACCACCGTGGTGCGCGGGTCGAGAATGCGGGTGTACCAGAAGTCGGTGACGAGCAGACCGCGCTCCATCCCGGCGACCAGGTCCTCGGCTGTTCCGCCCGTCCCCGCGACGAGGAACAGGTTGGTCGCGACGGCGCCGAAGCTCTCCCCGCCCTCGATCGCGTGCCCGGTGCTCTGCGTGCCGGCCGCCGCCGCCGTACGCCGGTCGTGGGTGAGCGCAGCGGTGACGCCGGCGGACACGAGGTCCAGGTGGGTCTTCGGGGTGCCCTCGGCGTCGAAGCCGAGCCCGACCGCCAGCGGGTCCGCCGCGTCGTCGTAGAGGGAGATCGCGGGGTCGAACTGCTGGTGTCCGAGCGCGGCGAACGACCGGTCCTCGGCCACGGCGCGGCCGTTGAAGCCGTAGAGCGATAGGAAGCTCACCAGGTCGGCCACGCAGCCCGGCTCGAGGACGACGTCGTAGCGGCCCGGCGGCATGTCCTCGGCGCCGTCTCCGCCGACCGCCTTGGCAGTGGCGCGGCGCCCCGCCCGCTCCCCGTCGAGGTCGCCGACGCCGGCAGAGGCCTGGCGGGCGCTGCCGTCACTCGTCTCGGTGCGGATGATCCCGTCGAGGATCGCCTGGGTGCTGCGCCCCGACTGACGCTGGCCGGCGGAGTTGGCGAAGGCGCACTCGAGCGCACTGGTCGAGCAGAAGCCGGCGGCCCGCAACCCGGCCCCGGCCTCGACGAACGCGCGCACGAGCTCGGCCCGCTGGTCGGCGGCGGCCGTCACGGTGGCCGGGTCGTAGGA
>JALYXH010000046.1 GCA_030947185.1 Actinomycetota bacterium
ACCCCACACCGGCCGCGAGCGCGACTGCCGCCGGGCCGGCGGCGGCCGACGCCCCTGCCGCTGCGGATGCATCGCCGGCCACCGCGCCTGCCGGGACACCCGCCGCCGATGCGGTAGCAGACTGCCCGGACGCCGCGCTGGTCGTGACGAGCGCGACCGACAAGCCGGCCTACCCCGTCGGGTCGGCGGTGCGGCTCACCCTCGGGGTGCGCAACACCGGGTCCGTGGCCTGCCGGCGTGACCTCGGCGCCGGAGCCGTCGGGCTGGTCGTCACCTCCGGAAGCGACCGGGTCTGGTCGAGCAACGACTGCGGCCAGCGAGGGGCCAGCGTCGTGACGCTGGCGCCCGGAGAGAGCCGGGCGGTGCAGAGCACGTGGGCCGGCCTGCGGTCCAAGCCGGGCTGTCCTGGCCAGCAGCCGGCGAGCCCGGCCGGCACCTACCGCGTCAGTGGCCGGGTCGGTCCGCTGACGGTGCCCGGGGCGGTCTTCCGGCTCAGCTGACCCCGCGGCTCTCAAGCCCCTGACCGGAGCCGTCGAGGACACAGGCATCGCAGGCGGTGCGCTGATGGAGGTCCGGTGTCGGGTACGGCGGCCGGCCCGGTGCGGATCCTGCTGGTCGACGGCTACCCCGCCCACCTGCGCCGCCTGCGCGCGGTGGTGCAGCACGACGCCGAGCTCGCCGTCGTCGCCGAGGCCTACTCCGGGGTCGAGGCGGTCATGCTGGTGCACCGGGTGCGGCCCGACCTGGTCCTGATGTCCTGCGACCTGCCCGACGGCGACGCCCTGGTCGCCCTCGAGACGATCATGGCTGACCAGCCGACCCCGGTCGTCGTCCACTCGCCAGTGCTCGGTGGTCACGACTGGACCCGGGCGGTCATCTCGGCCGGTGCCGTCGACGTCCTGCCCGGTTGCGCCGGTGCGCCGCTGGACGACCTGGCGTCGTACGGCACACGGCTGCGGCACCGGCTGCTGCTGGCTGCCCGAGCGCCGGTGATCGCGCATCCGCGCGCCCGCCTCCGCGCGGACGGTGCGGACGGTGCGGACGGCGCGGTCCGGATGCGCGAGGCGCTGGTGGGAGCGCAGCGGCGTCCGCGAGGCGCCTTGGGACCGATCCGGTTGCTGGTCATCGGAGCGTCCACCGGTGGTCCGGCTGCGCTGGTGAGCCTGCTCGGGGCGCTGCCTGTCGAGCTGGACGTCGCGGTGCTGGTCATCCAGCACATGGCCGAGGGCTTCATCGAAGGCCTGGCCGAGTGGCTCGACAGCATGGTCGGGCTGCCGGTGGGCGTGGCGTGCAGCGGACGCCGCCTGCAGGCCGGGCGGGTCGCGCTGGCACCCAGCGGGGTCAACCTCGTCATCCGGGACGACCTACTGGTCATCTGCGAGCCGGCCGGGCCCGGGCAGTACCACGTCCCCAACATCGACACGGCATTCGGCAGCGTTGCCCACCGGTTGGGACCCCAGGCGGTCGGCATCCTGCTGACCGGGATGGGTCGAGACGGCGCTCTCGGCATGCGGGCCCTTCGCGAGGCCGGCGCCGTCACGATCGGGCAGGACGAGGCGACCAGCACGGTCTACGGCATGCCGGCCGCTGCCGTCGCGATGAGCGCCGTGGTGGAGCAGCTCCCGCTGCCGGCGATCGCCCCCCGCCTGGTGGAGCTGGTGGCAGCCGCACGCCGGCCCGACCCCCGGCCGGTGTCCGCCCTCGAGGAGCAGCCGCGATGAGACTGCTGCTCACCGATGACGAGTTCACCCGGCTGCGCGACCTGCTCGCCGAGCTGGCCGGGCTCGTCTTCGACGGCAGCCGGCGCGAGTCGCTTTCCTACTCCGTGGCCGAGCGGCTGGCGGCCACCGGGCTGCCGGACGCGGCCGCCTACGTGTCGCTCGTCGAGCAGTCCGGACCGGTCGCCCTGACCGAGCGGCAGGCGCTGCTCGACGAGGTCACCATTCAGGAGACGCACTTCTTCCGTAACCCGCCGCAGATCCGCGCCTTGCGCCGGCACGTCCTGCCCGAGCTGGTCCGTACGGCGGCCGCCGGCGGCAGGCGGCTGCGTATCTGGAGCGCCGGATGCTCGACGGGCGAGGAGGCCTACACCCTGGCCATGCTGGTCCGGGAGCTGCTGCCCGACCTGGCCGGCTGGGATGTCAAGATCGTGGCGACGGACCTGTCGGAGGGTGCGCTCGCCGCCGGCCGGGCCGGGCGCTACTCCGGCCGGAGCCTGCAGATGGCCGAGCCCGCCGACCTGGCCCGCTGGTTCGTCCGGGACGGGGACGGCTACGTCGTGCGCCCCGACGCGCGGCGGCTGGTCGAGTTCCGCCGTCACAACCTGGTGACCGACGCCGTCCCGTTCGGCACCGGCGATCAGGTCGACCTGGTCCTGTGCCGCAACGTGACCATCTACTTCGACAAGGACACCACCAAGGCGCTGATGCAGCGGCTGCACGGGAGTCTGGCCGATGGCGGCTACCTGTTCCTTGGACACGCTGAGACCCTGTGGCAGGTCACCGACGCCTTCCGGCTGGTGAGCCTCGGCGACGCGTTCGTCTATAGGCGCGACGACACG
>JALYXH010000054.1 GCA_030947185.1 Actinomycetota bacterium
CCCAGCAGCAGTACGCCGGCCGTGCGCCCCGCCAGGCCGCCACTGCCCGCCCATGCGAGCACCGTGTCGACGATGCGCCCGACCGAGGTCGGTACGCCCCAGGGAGCACCGGTGTGCAGGCTCTGGAAGAAGAAGATCGGCAGCCACGGCAGGAAGAGCAGCCCGCCCGAGAGCAGTCCGATCAGCGCGCGCCGGTAGCCCGGCCGCCGCGCCCGCTCGCCTCTCCAGTAAGCGAGGAGCAGGCCGATGCCCAGGACGGCGAGCAGGTAGAACGACCAGTAGTGCGTGAGCGCCAGCAGGCCGCTGCAGACACCGATGCCGGCGACCGGCCACCAGCCGGGACGGTCCAGCACCCGCAGCAGCGCCAGTCCGCCGACGGCAGTCAGCGCCATGACGAGGGAGTACATCCGCGCCTCGGTGGCGAAGTGCACGGCGAACGGCGAGCTGGCCAGCAGCAGCACCGTGGCCACTGCCTCACTCCGGCCGACGAGGCGGCGGGCCAGCAGCCAGGCCAGCGGCAGGGTGGCCACGCTGAACACTCCGGACAGCGCGCGAACCGCCCAGGTGCCGGTCCCGAAGACCGCCATCCAGCCGTGGAGAAGAACGTAGTAGACCGGTGGTGAGCCGTCGATGCGCAACGAGGCGAGCAGTGTGTGCAGCGGCGCCCGGGCGATGGCGACGCCCTGTGCCTCGTCCAGCCACAGCTGCGAGCGGCAGACGAAGCGGAGGACGACGGCGACAGCGAGTGCCACGACCGCCGCAGGGGGCAGCAGCCTGCTCAGCCGGTCAACGGTGCCCGGCGATGCCGGGTCCGGCGCCGGCCAGCCGGGAACGACCGGGTCGGCCGTCTCGACATCGCTGCGTACGGTGGCCGTCATCCGTCCTCGTCCGTGCTGGCTGTTTGCGCGAACCCTCAGGGTAAGCGGTCCACCGCGTGCCCGGCCCGCATCGGGCTCAACGGTGCACGTAGACGTCGACCAGCCCTTCCGGCGCCGTGGTGGCAACCAGCCGGTAGCTCTCGTCGAGGCGGGCCAGCAGGGCGGCGGTGAGCGGGGAGTCCCGCACGGCCGGAGTGGCCTGCCGGGCCCCCCAGACGAGCACGTAGTCGATCCGGTCGTGACCCGAGGCCTGTGGGGCGGGCAGCGTTACGCGGGGCGGCACCTGCTCCAGCCCCGTCAGATCGGGGTCGATCCTCCTGCGCAGGTCGGCAGCCGGCCGGAAGGCGGTGGGGAAGTAGCTGTACTCGGCCTCGTAGTGCCCGACGTCGACTCCGGCCGTCTCCGCGGCCACCAGGCTGGTGGCATGCCGGAGCGGGTCGAACATCTTCTGCCGCACCGGGCCGCCCCGCGGGGTGTCCAGCTGCAGCCGCAGGCCCACCATCGTCGAGCCGGGGGCAACCACCTCGGCCGCGCTGGCGTACTCGGTCATCTGTCGTTCGTAGCGCCGTACGTCGGGGGCCCGGGTCACGGCCAGTCCCGCCGCGGCGACGAGCAGGACACCGGCTCCGAGCGCCGACTCCCGGCGTCCGGCCGGGAACGCGGCCAGCCACAGTGCGGCGAACAGCACCGGGAAGACGCTGATCCGTTCGTGCAGCAAGCCGTAGGCGAGCCCGAACTGCTGAGGGGAGACCATGTAGACCACCGCAGCAGCCGCCGCGGCGGCCGCCAGCGCGCCGGCCGGCCCGCTGAGGCTGCGCCGGCCCATCCGGCGTACGACGCGGATGCCGCCGACGTAGAGCACCAGCGCTGTCAGGACGGCGAAGACCAGCTCGACGGCGCTGAAGCTCACCGTCGGAATCGCCAGCGTGAGCAGGCCGGCCAGCAGACGCAGCGGGTTCCCGAATGCGGGTCCCTGCGTGGGACCGCCTCGGAGGGCGAACGCCACGATCAGGGCGGTCGCCGGCACCAGGGCGAGGCCCGGGGCGGCCAGCACAGCGCGGCGGCGCACGCCCGGTCGCGCTGCTCGCGCGTCCGCAACGGCCAGTACGGCGACGAACAGCGCGGCCAGCGCGAACGGCACGAGGTGGGACAGGTAGGTCAGCACGAACAGCGCAGCGAGCCCTCCTGCCGAGCGGGCCCCCCACCCGTGCCGGCGCCGCAGTGCGTAGCCGATGGTGAACAGCGCCAGCGCGACGCCGTAGCAGTAGTTCTCGAAGCCGTACCAGAACAGGTAGCCGAAGCTGAGCGGGAAGGCCAGGAACGCCGGCCAGCGGGCCTCCCGGCGTACGCCGATGACGGCGTAGCGCAGTCCGAGCGGGAAGAGCACGACGTAGCCCGCGTGCAGCAGCGTGTCGGCCACGGTCGGCGTCGTGAGCCGGACCAGCGCCGCCAGCACGAGGGTGGGCAGCATGTTGGGCGAGGGGAACAGGTCGATCCGGTAGTAGAGCCGGTAGAGGGCCGCACCGGGCTCCGACAGCACCCGGGCGCCGGCCAGGTGCGCCGGACCGTCGACGGTCGGGACATGGCGCAACGTGGCGAGTGCGGCCAGCTCGACCACGATCGCTGCCGCGAACACCAGGTCGAGGCCGCCGGGTCGGCGCAGCCTCACCGGCTCGTCGCGCGGACCGGCTCGACGGCCGCCCGCACCAGCTGGCGCAGCTGGGTACGCCGGGGCCGCGCGCCGATGTCGTGGACCGCCCGTGCCAGCGCCGGTCCTGCCGCGTGCACGACCGACAGGTGCCGCTGGGCCCGGGTGAAGCCGGTGTAGACCAGCGGGCGGGACAGCAGCCCGGCTGCTTCGGCCGGCAGCACCGCGACGACGGCGGGCCACTCCGAGCCCTGGGCCCGGTGGACCGTGATGGCCCAGCCGTGCTTGAGGTCGACCAGCGCGCGGGCCGGCACCGTGACCGGGCCGCCGGCGAAAGCGACCACCAGGCCGCCGTCCTTGGTCGCGACGACCACCCCCACCTCGCCGTTGGCGAACCCGTCGTCGAGGTGGTTGGCGGTGGCGACGACGCGGTCACCGACGTCGTACCCCCCGACCTCGCCGTCGCCCGGGTTGAGCGCGGCCTTGAGGGCCTGGTTGAGCCCCACCGTCCCGGCCGGGCCGCGGTGGACGGGCGTCACCACCTGGACGTCGTCGGGGGAGATCGCGAGCACGCGCGGGATGGAGTCGGTGACCAGCTGGACGGTGCGCCGGGCGGCCTCGGCCGCGCCGGCTGCCGCCACGATGACGACCTCGTGGTCGGCGCTGTCGACGACCGGCAGGGAGCCTCCGCGGACCGCCGTGGCCAGCCGGGCGATCGCGCCGCCCTCCGCCTGCCGGTAGAGGGTCGTCAGCTCTGTGACTGCCAGGGCGCCGGAGTCCACCAGGTCACCGAGCACCCGGCCGGCACCGATCGAGGGCAGCTGCGCCGGGTCGCCGACGAGCAACAGGTGGCTGCCCTCGTCGCAGGCCGCGACCAGGGCCGCGGCCAGCTCGGCGTCGAGCATCGACGCCTCGTCGACGACGACCAGGTCGACGTCGAGCGGCCAGGACTCACCGCGGGCGAAGCCGCCAGTGGTGCCCTGGGCACCGAGCAGCCGGTGCAGGGTGGTCGCCGGCGCGCCGGTGAGCTCCTCCAGTCGTTTGGCGGCTCGGCCGGTCGGGGCTGCCAGCGCGACCTGCCGTCCGGCCTGCTGTGCCAGCGCGACCACCGTCGCCACGGTCCGGCTCTTCCCCGTACCCGGGCCGCCGGTCAGGATGCTGACGCCCAGCTCCAGGGCCTGCGCGACAGCGGCCCGCTGGGCACCGTCGAGCTCGGCCCCCAGCGAGTCGACGGCCTCGGCCGGTGCCCATGGCTCTCCGGTGGCCAGCAGACGGGCCAGTCCGTCGGCGATGAAGTCCTCGGCCAGCGCGTAGCGGTTGAGCGCGAGCAGCTCTCCGGTGACCCGGCCCGCCGCGTCGTACGCCGGAGCCGACAGCACCCGGTCGGCGTCGAACGCGGCAGCGACCGCGGCGCGCGGGTCGGCGACGCTCTCGCCGGCGACGGCTGCCAGCAAGGTCTCCACCGGCATCGCGGTGTGGCCGTCGCGCGCCGCCCGGGTAAGGACGTGCGCCACCAGCGCCGATCCCCGCCTGGGGTCCTCGCCAGTGGTGGGGCCGAGCAGGCTTCTCGCCAGCCGGTCAGCATCGTCGGGGCGCACCTCCGCCAGGTCCAGCAGCCGCCACGGGTCCTCGCCCAGGCGCCGCGCCGCGCTCCGGCCCAGCTCGGCCACCGCTCGGGGGGCCAGCCGGACCGGTAGGCCGGCGGGCACCAGCAGCTCGGCTACGGCGAAGCTGTCAGCGACGCCGGACCAGCCCGTGACCAGCCTGTCCGCGCGGGCCGGGGTGACGCCCGGCAGGGCGGCCAGCCGGTTGCGACGGACGTCGTCGGGCCCGGCGATGCCGGCGGCAGCCAGACCGGCAGCCAGCGTGCGCCCGAGCCCCGGCCAGAGCCCGGCCGCGGCGAACTCGGAGAAGGCGGTCACAGTGCTCCCGAGCCTAGGCGAGCCGGAGGAGTCCACGGCGCCGGTCCACAGCGCCGGTCCACAGCGCCGGCTAGAACTCCACCTCCACGTCACCAGGGCTGTCCCCCGGCCCGCGCTCGGGGTAGCCGACGGCGGGGGCGGACACGTCGTCCAGGGCTGACCGGATCTCCGCCGGCAGCACGACGTCCTCGGCGGCCAGCGACCCGGTGAGCTGGGCGACTGTGCGCGCCCCGACGATCGGGGCCACCACGCCCGGCCGGTCGCGGACCCAGGCCAGCGACAGCGCCACCGGCGACACGCCCAGGCCGTCGGCTGCGGTCAGCACGGCATCGACGACACGGGCGGACCGGTCGTCGAGATAGGGCTGGATGAAGCCGCCGAAGTGCGGCGAGGCGCCCCGGGAGTCCCCGGGCGTGCCGGACCGGTACTTGCCGGTCAGCACGCCCCGACCCAGTGGCGACCACGGCAGGATGCCGGCGCCACCGGCAAGGGCCGCCGGGACCACCTCGCGCTCGATGCCGCGCTGCAGCAGCGAGTACTCCATCTGGGTCGACACGACAGGGGCGGTCCCCGGTCGCGCCGCCTGCCACGCGAGCGCCCGGGCGGTCTGCCAGCCGGCGAAGTTGGAGATGCCGACGTAGCGGGCCCGGCCGCTGCCCACGGCGGTATCCAGCGCAGCCAGGCTCTCCTCGAGCGGGGTGAACATGTCCCACGAGTGCAGCTGCCACAGGTCGACGTAGTCGGTCCCGAGTCGCTGCAGCGAGGCGTCCAGGGCGCCGAGCAGGTGCCCGCGCGACGAGCCACGGCCCATCGGTCCCGGCCCGGTCCGGCCGTAGGCCTTGGTGGCGACGACGACCTCGCTGCGGGCGACGACGTCATGCAGCAGCCTGCCGAGCACCCGCTCACTCTCGCCGTCGACATAGACGTCGGCGGTGTCCAGGAACGTCCCACCGGCGTCCCGGAACGCGCGCAGCTGCTCGGCCGCGTCGTCCTCGTCCGTGTCCCGACCCCAGGTCATCGTGCCGAGAGCCAGCCGGGACACGATCAGGCCACTGCTGCCGAGGTGGCGCTGCTTCATGGTTCCCGCCTCAAGTGTTGCCGCCTCATGGTGCCCAGACGCTACCGGCGTACGGCGGGCCGCCGGTGCGCCGACCCGCCGCTAGGCTCGCCCGGACACCTTGACGGGGAGGCACCGGATGCGGCTGGGAATCAACCTGGGCTACTGGGGCGCCGGCGGCGACGCCGATGCCCTGGAGCTCGCGAAGGAGGCTGACCGGCTCGGCTTCGCCGTCGCCTGGGCGGCCGAGGCCTACGGCTCCGACGCCGTCACGGTGCTCACCTGGGTGGCCGCCCATACCGAGCGGATGGATGTCGGCTCGGCGGTCTTCCAGATCCCGGCGCGGACGCCGGCGATGACGGCGATGACGGCAGCCACCCTCGACACGCTCTCGGGTGGGCGCTTCCGGCTGGGCCTCGGGCTGTCCGGCCCGCAGGTGTCCGAGGGCTGGCACGGCGTCCGCTACGGCGCCCCGATGGGCCGGACGCGGGAGTACATCGACATCGTGCAGATGGCGCTGCGCCGGGACCGCGTCGACTACCACGGCAAGCACTTCGAGCTGCCGCTGCCCGACGGCCCGGGCAAGGCGCTCAAGCTGACCGTGCACCCGGTGCGCGACAGCATCCCGATCTACCTGGCCGCGATCGGCCCGCAGAACCTCGAGCTGGCAGGGGAGAAGGCCGATGGCTGGCTGGCCATCTTCTACTCGCCCGAGCACGCGGCCGAGTCGCTGGCCTCCATCCGTGCCGGAGCCGAGAAGGTCGGCCGCGACCTCGGGCACTTCGACGTCGTACCGACGATGCCGCTGTCGGTGGGCGACGACGTCGCGGCGTGCGCCGAGCCGGTGCGCGGCTACGCCGCCCTGTATGTGGGCGGGATGGGCAGCCGGGAGAAGAACTTCTACAACGCGCTGGCCCGCCGGATGGGCTACGACGAGGCGGCTACCGAGATCCAGGACCGCTACCTGTCGGGAGACAAGGCAGGGGCAGCGGCAGCGGTGCCCCTGAAGTTCGTCGACGAGACCTCGCTGCTCGGGCCCAAGGAGCGGATCGCGGAGCGGATGACAGCGCTGGCCGACTCCGGGGTTACCACGCTGACCGTCTCCTCCTTCGCCGGTGACCTCGCCGGCCGCATCGCCGCTATCCGGACCGCCGCCGAGGCGCTGGACGCAGCAGGAGTCGGCGACTGACCGTGCGGATGCTCAGCGCCGGCCGCCGGGAGCCCGTTGGCGCTCCAGCGTCTCCACCACGCTCCTGACCCGCTCGCGATCGGCATCAGTGGCCCGGGTCGCGTCGAGGAAGGCCTCGCGCACCGGGCCGGGTGCCCGCACCCGCCCTAGAGTTCGGCGGGTGACCACAGTCCTGTTCGTCCGGCACGGGCTGACGGCGATGACCGGCCCGGTGCTGGCCGGCTGGACCCCCGGGCTGCACCTCGACGAGCGCGGCCGCGCGCAGGCCGAGGCCGTGGCGTCGCGGCTGGCTCCGGTGCCGCTCGCCGCCATCGTGTCCAGTCCGCTGGAGCGCTGCCAGGAGACCGCCGAAGCGCTGGCGGCCGGCCGCGAGGTGGTGGTCGACCCCGACGTACGGCTGGCCGAGTGCCGCTACGGCGACTGGACCGGTCAGGAGATCAAGAGGC
This sequence comes from Actinomycetota bacterium, assembly GCA_030947185.1. Taxonomy (GTDB): domain Bacteria; phylum Actinomycetota; class Actinomycetes; order JALYXH01; family JALYXH01; genus JALYXH01. The sequence goes on from JALYXH010000054.1 coordinate 7,141, forward strand.
TGGCCAAGGACCCGCTCTGGCGGGTGGTCCAGGCTCACCCGTCGGCTGCCGTCTTCCCGGGCGAGCAGGGCGAGCCGCTCCGGACGACCCAGGCGCGGGGCGTGGACGCCGTCCGGGACTGGAACGCCCGACTCGGCCCCGACGCGACGTACGCGGTCTGCAGCCACGGCGACGTGATCAAGGCGATCGTGGCGGACGCGCTGGGCCTGCATCTCGACATGTTCCAGCGCATCTCGGTCGACCCCTGCTCGCTGACCGTGATCCGCTACACCGAGCTGCGGCCGTTCCTGCTCCGGCTCAACGACACCGGCGGCGGGGTCGAGGATCTCCGGCCGCCCAAGCGCAAGGGCCGTCGGAGCCGCCGTGTCTCGTCGGACGCCGTAGTAGGCGGCGGTGCAGGTGGCGGTGCAGGCGGATCCGCCGGCGCGTCCTAGCAGCGGCCCGTCGTAGGGTCGGAGCGTGCCGCGCCAGATCTTCCTCTTCGACCCACCCGACCGGTTCGTTGCGGGCACCGTCGGCTCGCCGGGCGAGCGCACCTTCTTCCTGCAGGCCAGTGCCGGGGGCCGGGTGATCAGCGTCGCGCTGGAGAAGTCGCAGGTCTCGGTGCTGGCTGAGCGGCTAGGGGAGCTGCTCGACGAGGTGCGCCGACGGGCGACCGGCGCCGACGTACCACCCGCCGCCGCCGCGGAGGCCGACGACGTGGCGCCCCTGGACCAGCCGATCCTCGAGGAGTTCCGGGTCGGCACCATGGCCCTGGCCTGGGACGGCGAGGACGAGAAGGTCGTCGTGGAGGCCCAGGCCCAGTCCGCTGATGGTGCCGAGGAGCCGGCCGACGCGCTCACCGACGGCGAGGACGGGCCGGACGTCCTGCGCGTGAAGATCAGCGCCGCCGCGGCGCGGGCCTTCGTCAAGCGGGCGACCCGGGTGGTGGCCGCCGGCCGCCCGCCGTGCCCCCTGTGCGGGCTGCCGCTGGACCCGGCCGGTCACATCTGCCCCCGCCAGAACGGGCACCGGCACTAGCCGGAGTGTGTCCGACGCCGCCGTCGGTGACACTGGACGGGTGACCGCCGCCGACCCCGACCAGGGCGCCTCCGAGCAGGGCGAGGGCGTCCGGCTGCTCGACCTCAACGACGCGCTGGCCCTGCTGGGGGCCGGAGAGCTCGCGATCCAGGGCCGCCTGGTCGACGCCTCGAACGCGACGCTTTACTGCGGGATCAGTCTCGACGGCGTCGAGGCCGCTTGTGTCTACAAGCCGGTCCAGGGCGAGCGCCCGCTGTGGGACTTCCCCGACGGCACGCTCGCCTACCGCGAGGTGGCCACCTACGCCGTCAGTGCGGCGACCGGCTGGTCGGTGGTACCACCGACGGTGCTGCGGGAGGGCCCGTTCGGGCTCGGCATGGTGCAGCTGTGGATCGACGTCGACGAGACAGTCGACCTGGCCATGCTGGCGCGCTCCGACCACCCGGCCCTGCGCCGGATGGCCGTGCTCGACGCGGTGGTCAACAACGCCGACCGCAAGGGCGGCCATCTGCTGCCCACGCCCGAGGGACATGTCTACGGCGTCGACCATGGGGTCTGCTTCTCGGTCGAGGACAAGCTGCGCACGCTGCTGTGGGGCTGGCGGGGCGAGCCGCTGACCGAGGAGGCGGTCGAGATGCTGTCGCGGCTGCGGGCCGACCTCGAGGGCGGACTGGGCGAGCGGCTCGGCGAGCTGCTGGCGAAGTCCGAGCTGCGGGCGACGATCCGCCGGGTCGAGCGGCTGCTGTCGACCGGCGTACACCCGCTGCCGTCGGGGGACTGGCCGGCGATCCCGTGGCCGCCGTTCTAGCCGCCAGTCCCGTTCGCTGTCCCGGCCTCAGCCCAGGGCGCTCTTGACCACCTTCCCCATCGCGTTGCGGGGCAGCTCGCCGACGAAGTGGACAGCGCGGGGACGCTTGTGCGCGGCGATCAACGTCGCGACGTGTGCGGCCAGGTCGCCCGCGGTGGTGGTGTCCCCGGCCGCCCGGACGACCCAGGCGGCCACCCGCTCGCCGAGGTCGTCATCCGGCTCGGCGGCCACGGCCACCTCGGCCACCCCGGGGTGAGCGAGCAGCGCGGCCTCCACCTCGCCCGCCCCGATCTTGTAGCCGCCACTCTTGATCAGGTCGGTGGCCCGGCGGCCGACGATCCGGACCGAGCCGCCCGGTGACCGCGTGGCCAGGTCACCGGTGGCGAACCAGCCGTCGCGCATCGCGGCGGCGGTCGCCTCTGGCCGGTTGAGGTAGCCGGTGAACAGCTGCGGCCCGCGTACGAGGACGTCGCCCATCACCTCGTCGTCGGCCGCCACCTCGCGGCCACCGTCGTCGACGATGCGGACCTCGACGCCGGCCAGCGGTGGTCCGACGTAGCCGGGCCTGCGGTGCCCGTCGGCCCGCATCGCGCAGTTGATCAGTGTCTCGGTCAGCCCGTAGCGCTCGACGACCTGCTGGCCGGTGGTCTGCTCGATGCGATCGAACACCGGCACCGGCAGCCCCGCGGAGCCGGAGACGAGCAGCCGGGCGCGGCGGAGGGAGCCCGCCAAGCCGCCGGCGCCGTCGGCGTCCTCGGCGAGCTCGGCGGCCAGCCGGGAGTACATCGTCGGGACGCCGAACACGAGGCTGGCGCCCTCGTCGAGGGCCGCCGCCAGCGCGGCGGGGGAGAAGCGGCCCAGGTGGTGCAGCGTGCCGCCGAGCCGGACCGGTCCCAGCAGGCCGAGGACAAGCCCGTGCACATGGAACAGCGGCAACCCGTGCACGAGGGTGTCCCCGGCGTCCCAGGCCCACGCGTCGGCGAGTGCGTCGATGTTCGCGGCGATCGCCCGACGAGGGAGGACCGCACCCTTGGGCGCTCCGGTGGTGCCCGAGGTGTAGACGACCAGCGCGGGCGACTCAGGGTCCTCCGGCTCGCTCGGCAGCCGGCCCGGCCCGGCCGGGGGGTCCAGCGAGACCTCTACCCGGCGGACGGCGGCCAGCCCCGCCGGCAGGATGTCCCGCGCCGCCGCCAGGACCAGTCCGGGCTCGCTGTCGCCGACCAGGTGGGCCAGCTCGTCGGTGCCGGCAGCGGGGTTGACCGGCACCGCGGCGGCGCCGGCCACCAGGGCGGCGAGCACCCCGACGCAGGTCTCCAGGGTCGGCGTCGCCCAGACCGCCACCCGCCGTACGCCGGTCAGCCCGGCCGCCGTCCGCGCCACCAGCCCAGCCAGCTCCGGATAGGACAGCGTGCGCTTGCCGAGGCGCAGGGCGGGCCGGGGCGGTGGGTCGGTGAGAGCGGGGAACAGCGGCGTCACCCGCCCAGGATCGCACCGCTGACCGGTCCGCCGGCCGGCCCCCGTCTCGGGCGGCAGGGCGAGCCGGCCTGCTCGGTACGCTGGCCTCATGCAGTCGTGGGCAGCTCCCGAGGTACCGCGACTGCCCGGCCGGGGCCTGCCGGTGCGCGTCTGGGACACCGCGACTTCCGAGCTCCGGCCGACCAGCCCGGGCGCCACGGCGACGATGTACGTCTGCGGCATCACGCCCTACGACGCCACCCACCTCGGGCACGCGGCGACCTATGTGGCGTTCGACCTGCTCAACCGGGCCTGGCGTGACGGTGGTCACGCCGTCGACTACGTCCAGAACGTGACCGACGTCGACGACCCGTTGCTCGAGCGCGCCACCGCGACCGGCGAGGACTGGGCCGCGCTGGCCGAGCGCGAGACCGAGCTGTTCCGCGCCGACATGAGTGCCCTGCGGGTGCTGCCACCGGCGCACTACGTCGGGGCCGTCGAGGCTGTCCCGCGGATCGTCGAGCTGATCGGCGAGCTGCGCGACCGCGGCGCCGCCTACGAGGTGGACGGCGACCTGTACTTCTCGGTAGCGGCTGCCCCGCGGTTCGGCTCGGTGGCCGGGCTGGACGCCGACACCATGCTCCGGCTCTCGGCCGAGCACGGCGGGGACCCGGACCGACCGGGCAAGAAGGACCCGCTCGACTGCCTGCTCTGGCTGGCCGCCCGGCCGGGTGAGCCGTCGTGGGACTCGCCGTTCGGCCCGGGTCGCCCCGGCTGGCACGTCGAGTGCGCCGCCATCGCGCTGGAGCGGCTGGGGTCGACCATCGACGTGCAGGGCGGGGGGAGCGACCTGGCGTTCCCGCACCACGAGCTCGGTGCGGCGGAGGCATCGGTGGCCACCGGCGTCTGGCCCTTCGCCCGGGCCTACGTGCATGCGGGCATGGTCGGGCTCGACGGCGAGAAGATGTCCAAGTCGCGCGGCAACCTGGTCTTCGTCTCCGCGCTGCGGGCCGACGACGTAGAGCCGGCCGCGATCCGGCTGGCCCTGCTGGCCCACCACTACCGCTCCGACTGGACCTGGACCGACGCCGACCTGCCGAGCGCCCGGCAACGGCTCGACCGGTGGCGGGCAGCCGTCGCGCTGCCAACCGGTCCGCCGGCCGAGGCGCTGCTGGACGGTCTGCGCAGGCACCTGACCGACGACCTGGACGCACCCGGTGCGCTCGCAGTCACCGACCGCTGGGCGGCCGAGGCGAGCCGTCGGGGTGGACGTGACGGGACCGCCCCGGCGCTGGTGCGCCAGGCCGTCGACGCACTGCTGGGAGTGGCCCTCTAGCCGGTCGGTCCGCTCGCCGGCCGGTCAGCCCTTGCCACCGCCGTCGGCCCGGCGCCGCAGGTAGCGCTCGAACTCCTTGGCGATCTCCTCGCCGCTGGCCTCGGGCAGGTCCTCCTCCGACTCGCGCTCCTCCAGCGACCGGACGTAGTCGGAGACCTCGCTGTCCTCGCTCGCCAGCTCGTCGACCCCGCGCTCCCAGGCCCGGGCCCGGTCCGGCAGGTCGCCCATCGGCACCGGCGTGTCGAGCAGGTCCTCGATGCGCCGGAGCAGCGCGAGGGTCGCCTTCGGGCACGGCGGCTGGGACACGTAGTGGGGGACGGCAGCCCAGAAGGAGACCGCCGGCATCCCCTGGCGGGTGCAGGCGTCCCCGAACACGCCGACGATGCCGGTGGGTCCCTCGTAGCGGGACCGGGCCAGCCCTAGCGCCTCGGCCGTCGCCGGCTCGGAGGCACTCCCGCTGACCAGCACCGGCCGGGTGTGCGGCGAGTCGGCGAGCAGAGCGCCGAGGGTGACCACCATCTCGACGTCGAGCTCGCGCGCCATCGCGATCAGCTCGTCGCAGAAGGCCCGCCAGCGCATGTTCGGCTCGAGACCGCGGACCAGTACGACGTCACGCTCGGCCCCGGGCAGTGCGCAGACCGACAGCCGGGTGGTCGGCCACTCGATGCGGCGGGCCACCCCGTCGACCAGCGAGACGGTCGGCCGGTTGACCTGGAAGTCGTAGTAGTCGTCCGGGTCGATAGCTGCCAGCGGCCGGGCGTCCCAGGCGTCCTCGAGATGCTCGACGGCCCCGCTGGCTGCGTCGCCCGCGTCGTTCCAGCCCTCGAAGGAGGCGATCAGCACGGGCGAGCGCAGGACGGGGAGCGGGTCGGCTTCGCTCACGAGCCGCCGTCCCGCGTGCCGCCCATGTCCGGAACGCCTCCCACTGTCTCGTCGGCCGGGATGGTCGCGCCTGCGGTGGACACCTCGTCGACCGCCGCCCGGATCAGGCCGCTGACCAGCGCGGGCCACTGCAAGGGTACGTCGTGCAGCGCGCCGGCCCACCGCAGCAGCCGCGGCCTGGCGAGCAGCCGGCCGGCGGCGTCGAGCGAGGCCGCCTTCGCCGCCGACCACTCGTCCTCGGCGGGAGACCCCGCGGCGACGCAGTCGACGAGCCAGGCCGGGCAGCGGATCCGCGACAGGACAGCGCCGGCGTCGTAGTCGAGCAGGGCGTCCACGACCTGCATGTGGTTGTCGAAGCGGAACCGCGGCCGGGCCAGCCCGTCCTCACCCACCCCGAAGATCGGAAGGACGGCGTCGGCAACGGCAGGCGTCCACCACGGACCCAGCGGCCCCTGGCTGACCCGGTCCGTCAGCTGCTCGGGCGGGACGGCGAACCGTGGCGGTGACAGCCGGCTCCGGACCTGCTCGCGCGGGGTGCCTCCGGGCCGCGTGATGAACCCGCCGTCGACGGCGACGACGGCGAGCGTCCTCTCGGGATGCTCGGCCGCCAGCGACAGAGCGATGTTGGCGCCCCAGGAGTGCCCGACCACCACGGCGCGGGACAGCCCAAGAGCATCCATCGCCGTCAGGGCGTCGGCGACGACCGATGCGGTGTCGTAACCGCTGTCGGGCTGCTCCGAGTCGCCGTGACCACGCTGGTCCAGGGCGAGCACGGCCGGCCCGTCCCGGCCGACCAGACCGGGCACGACCAGGTTCCAGAACCGGCGCTGGGACGCGAGCCCGTGCAGCAGCAGCACCGGCGGCCCGGAGCCGGGCCAACGGGTTGCCCGCAGCCGCACCGCGTTCCCGGGCAGGTCGAGGTCGATGCCGCCGGCCACGGCGCCCACAGCACCGAGCGGCTGCACGAGGCGGTGTTCTCCCGACCTGCCCGCCGGCTACTTGCCGCGGTCGGTGGTGTGGACGATCAGCACGTCGCAGGCCGCCTTGTGCGAGACGTTGGCGGGTACCGAGCCCAGCACCCGGCCGGCGATGCTGTTGAGGCCGCGGTTGCCGATGACGAGCAGGTCGGCGGAGGCCGACTTGGCCGCTTCGAGCAGCACGTCGACCGGCTCGCCCTCCTCGGCGATGGTGTCCACCTTCTTGACGCCGGCCTTGCGGACTCGGTCGGAGACGTCGGAGAGGATGTCCTCGGCCGGATGCGAGCCGGCGACCTTGTACTTGAGATCGCCCAGCTCGTCGGCCGCCTGCCGCTCCTGGCGCCCGGTGAGCGGGTGGTAGGCACAGACCAGGACCAGCTTGGCGTCGGATCCGGTGGCAATCTCCGCCGCCCGGTCGACCGCCTTGAACGACGAGTCCGAGCCGTCGGTGCCGACGAGGACGGTCTGGTAGCCCACGGGAATCCCCTTCCAGCATTGGCGCGGCATCGCGCCGTCGGCGGGCAGGCTATCCATCTCGGCGGTGACGTGCCGCGCCGGGGCAGGTAACCCGGGCGAGCCCTGGGGTGTCACGCCGTACCCTGGTCGGGTGACACCGTCCTCCTCCGACACCCTCGCGCAGGCGCTGCGGGAGCGCGTCGTCGTGGCCGACGGGGCGATGGGGACGATGCTGCAGGCGGCCGACCTGACCCTCGACGACTTCGAGGGGCACGAGGGCTGCAACGAGATCCTCAGCGTCAGCCGGCCCGACGTCGTCCGCAGCGTGCACGACGCCTACTTCGCCGTTGGGTGTGACGCGGTGGAGACCAACACCTTCGGTACCAACCTGGCCAACCTGGCCGAGTACGGCATTGCCGACCGGATCGGGGAGCTCGCGGAGGCGGCCGCCCGGCTGGCCCGGGAGGTGGCCGACGGCTGGTCGGGTGCCGGCCGTCCGCGCTGGGTGCTCGGCTCGGTGGGACCGGGGACCAAGCTGCCGACCCTGGGCCACGTCCGGTACGCCGACCTGCGCGACGCCTATGAGGAGCAGGTCGCCGGCATGCTCGCCGGGGGCATCGACGCCGTCCTCGTGGAGACCGCCCAGGACCTGCTGCAGGCGAAGGCGGCCCTCAACGGTGCCCGGCGGGCGATGACCGCCGCCGGCCGGCGGGTGCCGCTGATGGCGCAGGTCACGGTGGAGACGACCGGCACCATGCTGCTTGGCTCGGAGATAGGGGCAGCGCTGACCGCGCTGGAGCCCCTGGAGATCGACCTCATCGGGCTCAACTGCGCGACCGGACCGGCGGAGATGAGCGAGCACCTGCGCCAGCTCTCGCGCAGCGCCCGGGCCGGGCTGTCGTGCATGCCCAACGCCGGACTGCCCCAGCTCGGCGCGGACGGCGCGTGGTACCCGCTGACGCCGGGCGAGCTGGCGGACGCCCACGACGCGTTCACCCGCGAGTTCGGGGTGGCGCTGGTCGGCGGCTGCTGCGGCACCACCCCCGAGCACCTGCGTCAGGTGGTGGACAAGGTCGGCGGGCGGGACCTGACGCCCCGCCGGCCGCACGGCGAGCCGGCCGCGGCCTCGCTCTACCAGGCGGTGCCGTTCCGCCAGGACAGCTCGGTGCTGATGGTCGGCGAGCGGACCAACGCCAACGGATCCAAGGCCTTCCGGGAGGCGATGCTCGAGGCCCGCTGGGACGACGTCGTGGAGATCGCCCGCGACCAGACCCGCGACGGCGCCCACGTGCTGGACGTCTGCGTCGACTACGTCGGCCGGGACGGCGCCGGCGACATGGTCTCGGTCGCCTCGCGGCTGGCCACTGCCTCGACGCTGCCGCTGATGCTCGACTCGACCGAGCCGCCGGTGATCGAGGCCGGTCTGGAGCTGCTCGGCGGGCGCGCGCTGGTCAACTCGGTCAACTTCGAAGACGGCGAGGGGCCGGAGAGCCGCTACGCCCGGGTGATGCCGATCATCAAGGAGCACGGCGCCGCGGTCGTCGCGCTGACCATCGACGAGGAGGGCCAGGCCCGTACGCCGGAGTGGAAGGTCGCCGTCGCGGAGCGGCTGATCGCCAGCCTGACCGGCCAGTGGGGGATGCGCGAGAGCGACATCCTGGTCGACACGCTCACCTTCACGCTGGCCACCGGGCAGGAGGAGAGCCGCCGTGACGGTCTGGCCACCATCGAGGCGATCGCCCTGCTCAAGCGGCGCCATCCCGACGTCCAGACGATCCTCGGGCTGTCGAACATCTCCTTCGGGCTGGCACCGCCCGCCCGGGTGGTGCTCAACTCGGTGTTCCTGGCCGAGTGCGTGAAGGCCGGGCTCGACGCCGCGATCGTGCACGCGTCGAAGATCCTGCCGATGTCGCGCATCCCGGACGAGCGCCGTGAGGTTGCGCTCGACCTGATCTACGACCGGCGGCGGGATGACTACGACCCGCTCACGGCGTTTCTCGACCTGTTCACCGGGGTCGAGAACACCTCGACGGCGCAGAGCCGGGCCGAGCAGCTGGCGGCGCTGCCGCTCTCGGAGCGCCTCCAGAGGCGGATCATCGACGGCGAGCGGTCGGGCCTCGAGAGCGACCTGGAGTCGGCCCTGGAGCACCGGCCGGCGCTGGAGATCATCAACGACACGTTGCTCGGCGGCATGAAGGTCGTCGGCGAGCTGTTCGGCTCCGGCGAGATGCAGCTGCCGTTCGTGCTGCAGTCGGCCGAGGTGATGAAGGCGGCTGTCGCCTACCTCGAGCCGCACATGGAGAAGTCCGACAGCGCGGGCAAGGGCACGATCGTGCTGGCCACGGTCAAGGGCGACGTCCACGACATCGGCAAGAACCTGGTCGACATCATCTTGAGCAACAACGGCTACTCGGTGGTCAACCTCGGCATCAAGCAGCCGATCTCGGCCATCCTCGACGCCGCTGCCGAGCACCGGGCCGACGTGGTCGGGATGTCCGGCCTGCTGGTGAAGTCCACGGTGGTGATGAAGGAGAACCTGCAGGAGATGAACGGCCGCGGCGTCGCGGCCGGCCTGCCGGTGCTGCTGGGCGGGGCTGCCCTGACCCGCTCCTACGTGGAGAACGATCTCGCCGAGGTGTACGACGGCGAGGTCCGGTACGCCCGTGACGCGTTCGAGGGGCTGCGGCTGATGGACGCCGTGATGGCGGTGCGGCGCGGCGAGGCGCCGGCGCCCGGCAGCGAGGCCAGACCCCGCCGCCGCCGGGTGGAGCGGGTAGTCGAGGTCGACGCCGAGCCGGTCGGTCGCTCGGACGTCGCTGTCGACGTTGCCGTGCCGGTGCCGCCGTTCTGGGGCGACCGGGTGGTCAAGGGCGTCCCGCTCGCCGACTACGCGGCGCTGCTCGACGAGCGGGCGACGTTCATGGGGCAGTGGGGGCTGCGCGGGTCCCGCGGTGGCAATGGGCCGTCGTACGACGAGCTCGTGGAGACCGAGGGGCTGCCGCGGCTGCGCATGTGGCTGGACCGGGTGCAGGCCGAGCAGACCTTGGAGGCGGCCGTCGTCTACGGCTACTTCCCCTGCGTCAGCAAGGGCGACGACCTGATCATCCTGCGCGACGACGGCACCGAGCGGACCCGGTTCACCTTCCCGCGGCAGCGCCGCGACCGGCACCTGTGCATCAGCGACTTCTTCCGTCCGGAGGACTCCGGCGAGGTGGACGTGGTCGCCTTCCACGTGGTCACGATGGGCAACCGGATCAGCGAGGTGACCGGCGAGCTGTTCGCCCGAAACGCCTACCGCGACTACCTCGAGCTGCACGGCC
>JALYXH010000074.1 GCA_030947185.1 Actinomycetota bacterium
GTCCTGCACCGCCTGGACGACAGCGGCTTGCTGGTCCCGCTGCAGGCGGGCGAAGCCGGTCCCGAACCGGTCGTGGGCGTCGCTGTCCAGGTGGGCCAGGGTCTGCCGCCACGCGGGTCCGTCGGCGGGCATGTCCGCGTAGTGCCAACCGTCGGTCACCGCGAGTGCGAGCCGGCTGTCGATGTCGGCCAACACGTCGATGCGCGGCACGTCGTTCTGGCCGAGCAGCCGATCCAGCAGGGCTCGGGCGATCGCGCCCTCGCTCTCGGTGAAGAAGCGCAGCGGGGCGGGTGGGCCGAGACGTCGCAGCACGACGCCCTGGGTGACCTGGTCCCAGTGGTTGGCCTGGGCCAGCACGTCGTAGCCGTCAAAGCGCCCTTGGCTGCCTGGTGTGGTCACCGGCTGCCTTCACGTCGCAGCACTGCGGCGAGCAGTCCCATCCCACCAACGACCGTCGCGAGCAGTGGTGCGAACACCGGCGGCCCCATCTCGGCGTTGTACCGCCACTCCCGCCAGCCACCGGGGCGTTGGGCGACCCCTCGGGCGTGCAGGTAGGTCCCTTGCAGACCGTTCGCGACGACCATCGCCGACGTCAGCGGCAGCGCCGTCTTGGCGATCCGCCGGCTGAACACACCCCCGACACCGGCCGCGGCCGCAACGGGAGTCAGGGCCACCGGCCACCACATCATCTTGTTGCCGAAGCTGGCCCGGTCGTGCTCCAGCCAGATCTCCAGGCAGGTCACCACCGCGCCGGCCGCCGACAGTCCGGACAGCGACCGCTCGAACCGGCCCGTCCGGACGTCGCGCCAGTACTCCGCGGCGTCCCGCTCCAACGACGAAGTTAGGCGCAGCCTCATGACCGACACCTCTCCACGGCTCCCAACTTCGTCGTAGCGACGGCCGCCTCGCGCGGCCGGACACGCGGTAACGCTCTGTCGAAGCACGTCCCCCGCGCGTGGCCGACGCTTCCCGGTGCCGGTGCCTCCGGTGCTCTGGACTTCAACGCTTCCTCCCAGCCTGGGTACCTCGCCGCGTCTTGCATAGAGCAACTGTTGCTGATGATCAACCCAGAGCATCCTCGGAGCCGTCCGCCGCCGGCGTGCCTAGCCCGACCAAGAGCGCCGGGATCGCGACGCGCAGGGCGTCCCGCTCGTTCGGAGTCAGGCCGCGTAGCGCCGATGACAGCTCCGCCGACCGGGCAGCCCACACCCTGTCCACGAGGGCCGCACCGGCGGGGGTGATGTCCAGCTCGACCTCCCGGCGGCTTGCCGGCTTGACCTCGCGGGTGATGAGTCGGGCCGTCACCAGCCGGTCGCAGATCCGGGTGAGCGTGGAGACGTGCAGCCCCACCGCTTCCGCGAGCTCACCGGCGTTGCACGGGCCGACCCGCTTCAGCACGACCAGCGCGCGGAACTGGGCCAGGGGCACCTCCCCGTCGATGGCCCCGAGCGATCGGACCGCCACCGCGACCAGGGCGCGGGACAACTCCAGCAACAGGCTGACGTCACCGCTCGGCATGCGAGCACCTCCCACGGTTCGCGGCACCCAGACGTTTGCAGTGTACAAATGTTGGTAACTGTAACTGAGGATACGCGGTCGGCGGGTTGAGGTGGAGGAACACATGGCACAGGTGATCGTGGTCACGGGGGCGAGCGGCGGAGTCGGCCGCGCGGTCGCTCGGTCCTTTGGTCGGCGTGGCGACGCGGTTGCGTTGCTGGCGCGAGGTGAGGCAGGGCTGGCCGGTGCCGCCGAGGACGTCCGGGTCGCTGGCGGCAGGTCGCTGGTCCTGCCCGTCGACACCGCCGACTTCGAGGCCGTGGACCGGGCGGCGGATCGGGTCGAGCAGGAGCTCGGCCCGATCGACGTCTGGGTGAACGTCGCATTCACCTCGGTTTTCGCCCCGTTCATGCAGATCGAGCCGACAGAGTTCAAGCGGGTGACCGAGGTCAGCTACCTCGGCTACGTCTACGGAACGCACGCCGCGCTCAAGCGGATGCTGCCCCGTGACCGCGGGGCGATCGTGCAGGTCGGCTCCACGCTGGCCTACCGAGGCATTCCGCTCCAGACCGCGTACTGCGGCGCCAAGCACGCGATCCAGGGCTTCAACGAGTCACTGCGCTGCGAGCTGCTCCATGACAAGAGCGGGGTCGCCACCACGATGGTGCAGCTGCCGGCGGTCAACACTCCGCAGTTCGACTGGGTGCTCAACAAGCTGCCGCACAAGGCCCAGCCGGTGCCACCGATCTACCAGCCGGAGGTGATCGCCCGCACGGTGCTCTATGCGGCCGCCCATCCACGGCGCCGGGAGTACTGGTGCGGCGAGACGACCGCCGCCACGCTGATCGCCAACGCGATCGCCCCGGGGCTGCTCGACCGCTATCTGGCGAGGACCGGCTTCAACAGCCAGCAGACCGGCGAGCCGAACCCGTCGGGCGCGCCGGAGAACCTGTGGAAACCGGTCGATGGCCCCGGCGGGGTCGACCACGGCGCCCACGGCAGGTTCGACGGCCGCTCGCATGCGCACAGCCCGCAGGCATGGATGTCGCGCCACCACGGCGTGACGGCCGCCGCCGCTGCGGGCATCGTCGGCCTCGCTGCGAGGATGGGGCTGCGTGCCCTGACCGGACGATGACAATCGCCGCCATTCCTGGACGGCGGACCTCCCGCTCATGATCGGTCCCACCCAACGGCCCAGAACAGTCGCCGTCGTCCGAGCCGGCGTGGGAGCGCTGATGGCGACCCGGCCGGACCTTGCAGCCCACCTCGTCGGTGCCCCTCCTCGGGACGCGCACCCGGTGCTCCGACTCCTGGGACTGCGTCACCTTGCCGAAGCACTGGCCATCCTCCTGCGCCCAAGACCAGCAGTGGTCGCGACCGGCATCGCCGTCGATGCGGCGCATGTGTTGTCCTGTGTTCTGTTGGCTGCGGTCAGTCGCAGCCATCGACAGCCCGCCTTGCGCGACGGTGCAGTGGCATCTTCGGTCCTGCTTGGCACCTGGCTGACCCGACCCCCCGCCGTGGCGGCGGCGCCGACCAAATGAGGCAACTCGTCCTTCCTAGCCGCGGCCCGGCACACCGGTGACCGGCTGGAGGCCACGGCGTACGCAGGGCTGGGCGCCGATCGAGCAGTACGGGCTGCTGAGCAACGGGCGGACGGTGGCCTTGGTGGCGGGCGACGGCCGGATCGACGCCCTGGCGGTTCAGGGGCAGACCGCCGAAGCCGGTGCGCTGATGGACCAGGCGATCGTCCTGCCTAACGACCTTGGACTTATGCGAACAGATGGATCCCGCCACCGGCGCGCTGCTCGGCAACATCCCCCAAGGACTCAGCCACCTCGCGCTCATCAACGCCGCGTTCGCCGTCGGCGAGCGCGACACCGGTGCCGGGACCACGCCGTGAGCGCAACCGCGCGCTCCCGATACCCCTGACCCCGGAGGAACGCCGTGCCGTCTTCTACCCTCACCACCTTCGCGTGGATCGCGCTGGCCCTGGCGTTCGCTTCCGCCGCTTGGATCGCGTTCGACCTCTACGGCCGGGGCCACCGCCAGCAGATGGGGGTGATGGAGGCGGTGTGGCCGATCACCGCCTTGTACTTCGGGTTGGTCGCCGTTGTGGCCTATCGCCGGTGGGGGCGGCCACAGAGTCCGGCCTGGCGGGCCAAGCAATACCTTGACCAGCCTCCCAACCTCCCCTGGGCCGCCAGCGTGGCCACCGGCGTTGCCCACTGCGGCGCCGGTTGCACCCTCGGCGACATCGTCGCCGAGTTCGTCGTGTTCTTCGCCGGCATCCAGCTGCTCGGCCTCGCGCTGCCCGCTGAGTACGTCGGCGACTATCTGCTCGCCCTAGCGCTGGGTATCGCCTTCCAGTACTTCGCCATCGCGCCGATGCGCAACCTCGGGGTCAAGGAGGGCCTACGCGCGGCTGCCAAGGCCGACGTCCTGAGCCTGACCGCCTTCGAGGTCGGCCTGTTCGGCTGGATGGCCCTGATGGCGTTCGTGTTCTACCCCGACCCCCACTTGCGCCCGTCGTCGCCGGTCTACTGGTTCCTCATGCAGATCGGGATGATTGTCGGCTTCTTCACCTCCTGGCCCATGAACGTCTGGCTGATTCGGAAAGGCATCAAGGAGGCCATGTAGGCCGATGCCCTCCCGCACCGACGCAGGATGCGCCGTCGCGTGGATGGACCACCCAGAGCGTCAGGACGAGATCAGGTCGTCCGGACGGCCGGGTGACGGGCGCCAGCCACCGTCAGCTCGCAGCTGGCCCAAGGCCGGACCCGTCGAAGACGCGCCGGAGCTCGGTGTCGAGGTCGGCATCGGCGAGTATCAGCAGCTCGTCGCCGGCCTGCAGCTGCGTGTCGCCTCGGATCGGGAGCAACACACCCTGCCGGACCGCGAAGCTGACCCAGACGTCGTCGCCGAGCGGAAGGTCGGCGAGGCTGTTGCCGTCCGCGATGGATCGGCGGCCTACAGACACGCGGTGGACCCCCCCTGGGTCGTCCCGGAGCCGAACGCCGAGCGCCCAGGGCTCCGGCTCCACCGTTCGCATGGGGACGCGCAGCGCGCGCGCGAGGGCGGGCACGGCGCCTGCCTGGAACACGACGGAGACCGCGACGACCACGACGATGATCGAGTAGTACCTCTTGGCGTCGGCGACGTCGGCTTCGAGCAGCAGCGTGCCGAGGAGGATGGGCACGGCGCCCTTGAGCCCGGCGAGCAGGACGAAGGCCCGCTCGTGGCGGGCAAGGCCGCTTCGCAGCAGGAACGGGCTTATGAACAGCGGTCGGATGACCAGCGCGAGGGTGAGCCCCACGACGACCCCAGGGACCCACACGTCGCTTCTGGCCACTTGGTTGAAGTCGACCGTGAGGCCGAGGACGATGAAGGCCACGATCTCGCCCAGGCTGGCCAGCGCCGAATGAAATCGGTGCACCTCATTCTTGTAGGGCGCCCGCTCGTCCCCGATCCCGATCCCCGCGATGAAGACGGCGAGCAATCCCGATCCGTGGGCCACCGAGGTGATGCCGAACAACAACAGCACGCAGGCCAACGTCCGCAGCGGGTAGAGCCCCTCGCTGGGCAGCGGGACCCGGCGCATGAACACGAGCAACGTGCGCGCACCGAGGACGCCGAACACGGCGCCGACCGCAAACTGCAGAGCGAAGTCACCGGCCACCTGGGCGAACGCGCCGGGGCCGAGGCCGCCCGCCGCGATCAGACTGCCCATCAATGCGATCCCGACGGGGTCGTTAGCTCCTGACTCCCCCTCCAGCACCGTCCCGCTGTTCCCGACAACCTCGCGTCGGCCGAGGACGGAGAAGACCACAGCTGGGTCGGTGGGGGCGATCGCGGTGCCGACGAGGACCGCGACGTACCAGGGCGCGCCGAACGCGAGGTGCAGGAGGCTCGCCGCAGCCGCGGTCGTGGCGAGGGTGCCCGGAATGCCAACGAGCACGATGGGACGCGCGGCGGCGCGAAACCGCTTCGCGCCGATGTGGAGTCCGCCGTCGAACAGGATGACGACGAGTGCGAGCGTCACCAGCTGCTCTACAAGTCGATGCGGCGGCGCGTGGAGCCGCGGCACCAGGGCACCTGCGGTGGCTGCGGCGACGAGGAACAGCGCTGGGGCGGGTACCCGGAGCCGCTCGGTCACGCGGTTCGATACCACTGCCAGCAGTGCGGCGCCGGCTGCTGCGGTCACCGCCAGCCCAAAGGTAGCGGTGTTGGTCATCGGGGCTCCTCGCCGGCCCAGGGGAACCTCGGCCCCGACCAGGCTTCCGGTACGCCGAACGCACTCTAGCCTGCCGTCCGCGTACGCCTGACAGCCTTTCGACCCCTGTGCGGACACCAGCAGCCAAGGCCGGCGGTGTCGGTCGAGCTCCGCAGGGTGCTGCGGGACGACGCCGGCTCAGCTGAGCAACGTGACCGGCCAGTGTCCATCCAGCGCCTGCACGACCAGTTCGGCTTGGGCGTCCAGCTGCCGGACCTCAGCTGGGTCGAAGGCCTGTTCCCGGACGGTCGCGCGCAGCCGGTCGAGCTGCTGCGCGACGGCCCGGCGTTGAGCCGGGTCTGTGACAACCCACCCGAGCTCGCGCAGCAGGACAAACAGCCGGCCGAGCACGAGCGGGTCGCCCCGTCCGTACCGGCGCGGCTGGCTCAGCGCCAGGTCAAGCAGGTCAGCCAGCTCCGGACGGGTTATCGCCACGCGCACGACGTGCTCCTCGTCGTAGAGGACTTGCGGCCCGAGCTCCAGGCCGGCCAGCTCGCACAGCAGGGCCGCCGCGTGCCCAAGGGCGTGGACGGCGGTCGTGGGATCGTTCACCCCCGGCGACAGCGCCTTGCTTGCGACGTCGGTCAGCTGCCGCAGCCCGTACCCGATGTCCTGCTCCTCCGTGCGCTCGAAGCCGGTCGCCACGGCGGCGTCGACCTCGCGGCGCAGCCGGACGAGGACCGCTTCTGCGAAGGGCGCACCATTCCTCCTCCAGGTTGCGCCGAAGGGGGTTTGGGCGACCAGGGAACTGCCCACCGGGTAAGCCACCACCACCACGGCGTCGGCGGCTTCCGCTGCCGCGACGAGGAGCCGCTCGTCCAGTCCGACGAGGAATCCGGAGCTACCGGCGAGCAACCGGACAGCCGTCGGCGGCGGGACGGGTAGCGCCGGTGGGGTGGCAGTGGGTACGCGGTCGGCCAGCAGCTGGCGGGCCGTGCTGCTGGCCTCGGCATGCACGGTCCGCAGCATCGTCTCCACTCGGATCTCGCGCGCCAGGTGGGCGAGGAACAGCACCAGGCAGAGCACGCTCGCGACGGCGAGCAGGAAGGCGAGCGTGACCGAGATCTGCGGGACGAACTGCGGCTGCCGGTCCGCCGCGTCGCGGACGGTGCGTAGCACGGACAGCGCATAAGTGAACGTCGAGAGGAACAGGGCCAGCGTTGCGTGGACGACGCGGTCCCGGGCGAACGTGCGCAGCAAGCGCGGGGAGAACTGGCTGCTGGCCAATTGCAGCGTGACGACGGTGAGTGAGAACGTGAGCGCTGTCACTGAGATGAGCGAGCCGGAAATCGCCTGCAGAACCGCCCGCGCGGACGTCGAGCCGCCTCCGAACAAGTAGCTGGTCACCACCGCGGGCAGCGCCTCATCGACCGCGCGGTCGACCTGAGGGAGCCCGACGCCGAGAAGCACCGCTGCGGCGATACCGACGGCGGGCAGCGGCCACAGCTGGGTCCGCAGCCGGTTCCGAACCCCCGCCAACAGCGGCGAAGCCGTCACGACGTCGGCGCCGCGCAATGCACGACGAAAACGCTAGCACGAGGCCCGGCTGCACTGCGGGTGAGAGACGCAACGGCCCCAGCCGCGGTCAGTCTGACGCGGTTGCCACCTTCGGTGTACCCAACGACGGCGTGAAGGGGCGATTGATCCAGTCCAGGATGACAGCAGCCCAGTCGGGCCCACGGTCCTCCTGCAGGAAATGGCCGGCACCGCGGATCGTCGTATGCGGCTGGCCGGCAGCGCCCGGGATCTTGTGGATCAGCATGCGCTCGCCTCCGCTCGTGATCGGGTCCAGGTCGCTGAAGGCGCACAGGAACGGATTGTCCAAGCGCTCCAGCACCCGCCAGGCCGCCTGGTTGCCCAGAGTTGCGGGGTGCTCGGGTGTCTGTGGGATGAGGTCGGGGAAGGCGCGCGCGCCTGCCTGGTAGGACGCGTGCGGAAACGGCGCGTCGTAGGCCGCCATCTCTGCGTCGGTGAGCCCGTCCGCACAGCCGTTGCGGACCAACAGGCCGACCGGAAGCTCCTCGGCCCCCATCACGAAGTCCCGGAAACGCCACCATGCCGGCGGCAACCTCCGGGTCCCGTCCGGCAGGCCGGTATTGGCAGCGCATACCCGCGTGAACCGCTCAGCGTGCTCGGCCAGCAGCCGCAGCCCGATCAGGCCACCCCAGTCCTGACAGACGAGCGTGAGCCCGCGCAGGTCGAGCGTGTCGAACAGCACCGAGCGCATCCACTCGACATGGCGGTCGTAGGTGTAGTCGGCGACCTCTGTGGGTTTGTCGCTGCGCCCGAAGCCGACCAGGTCCGGGGCGATCACCCGCAGGCCGGCCTCGAGGAAAACCGGGATCATGTGCCGATAGAGGTAGGACCACGACGGCTCGCCGTGCAGCAGGAGCACCACCGGGGCGTCGGAGGGCCCCTCGTCGACGTAGCCGACCCGCAACCCGTCCGACGTCTCCGCGTAGTGCGGCGGGTAGGGGAAGTCGACCAGGCCGGCGAACCGGGCGTCGGGGGTGCGCAACGTCTGCATCCCTTGAACCTAGCCGTGCGACAGACACAGAAGCGCCGACGCAGGATCGCCCAGCCCACGGACGTGCAGGACGCCGGGACTGGCCACCCGGCCGCCCTGAGAAGACTCTCAGGTGGTCTCAGCCTCGGCACAGGGGCCCCCAAGCAGTGTGGGCGCTGTCCCCGGCGGACCGTCCGCCCGGACAGAGAGGCACTCTGATGAAGATCACCCGCAAGCTCGCACTCGGGGCGACCGCAACCGCGGCCGTCGCCCTCCTCGGCGGTGGCATCGCCCATGCGGCCACCGCCGCGCCGACGGCCCCGGCCCCGGCAACCAGCTCGGCCGACAGCGAGAACGCGACCGGCCCGGACACCGACAACGTCAACGACCAGCAGGGCGACCAGGCCGAGGGCCCGGACAGCGCGACCAGCGCCGCTGCGGAGCAGCCGGACGCCTCGGAGACCGGCTCGGCCAGTGACGGCCCCGGCGGTCACGAGGACGCCGCCGGCAACGCGGACCACCAGTTCGAGGGCCAGGAGTAGCGCGCCTGAGATCGCGCGCAGAGCCGGGCCGGCCCAGAGCCGGCCCGGCTCTGCTGCGTCGGTTGGGCAGGCGTGGGGCAGGATCGGTTGCAAGCCCAAAGGAGACAGCGTGCGGGTTCTGGTGGTCGAGGACGAACGGCCGTTGGCGGCCGCCCTCAAGCGCGGGCTCGAGGCCGACGGGTTCAGCGTCGAGCTGAGCCACAGCGGGACCGACGGGGCTTTTCTGGCCACCGAGCACCGCTACGACCTGCTGGTGCTCGACATCATGCTTCCGGGGATGAACGGCTACGACGTCTGCAAGGCTGTTCGCGCGGCCGGCGTCAACACCCCGATCCTGATGCTCACCGCCAAGGACGGCGAGTACGACGAAGCGGACGCCTTCGACCTCGGTGCCGACGACTACCTGTCCAAGCCGTTCTCCTATGTGGTGCTGGTGGCCCGGCTACGGGCGCTGCTGCGCCGTGCGCACGGCGAGTCCGCGCCGGTGCTCACCGCCGGCGACCTCCAACTGGACCCAGCCACCCGGCGTTGCCGGCGGGGCGGGGTCGACATCGAGCTGACCCCGCGCGAGTTCGCCCTGCTGGAGTTCCTGGTCCGCCACCGCGGCGAGGTGGTGAGCAAGACCGAGCTGCTCCATCACGTCTGGGACGTCAACTTCGAGGGCGACGTCAACGTCGTCGAGGTCTATGTCGGCTACCTGCGGCGCAAGATCGACTTTCCGTTCGATCGGAGGACTCTGCAGACGGTCCGGGGCGTCGGCTACCGGTTGACGGCCTGAGCATGGCCGGGCCTGGCAACTCCGAACGGCACCGTCGGGTGCCGGGCCGGCTGCCGTCTTGGGGTCGGGCCGGCATCCGCTGGCGGACGACCCTGGGCGCGGTCCTGGTGGTCGGTATCGCGCTCGCGCTGGGCGGCATCCTGCTGGTGCTGGGCGTGCACCGGTCGCTGGTGCAGAACCTGGACACGGCCTCCCGACAGCGAGCTGCCGATGTCGCCAGCCTGATCCGCGCCGGCGCCCTGCCGACGGCGCTGGCCGGGAACACCGAGGACGGGTCCCTGGTCCAGGTGGTCGGTCCGGACGGCGCGGTGCTGGCCAGCAGCGCGAACATCACCGGCAACGAGGCGATCTCCGCCCTGCGCCCGGCCGGCAGCGACACCACTCTGCGCACCACTGACACCCTGCCCATCGGAGGTGGCGAGTCCTTCCGGCTTTTCGCCCTCGCGGTTCCGGCTCCGGGCGGCTCCGTGGTGGTCTACGTCGCTCGCTCGCTGGCCCCGGTGACCGAGACGACCACCGTGATCGGATTGCTGCTCGCAGCGGGGTTGCCGCTGCTGCTGGCCATCGTGTTCGCCACGACGTGGGTGGTCACCGGCCGGGCGCTAGCGCCGGTCGAGGCGGTCCGGGCGCGAGTGGCCGCCATCACCGCAGCCGATCTCACGGCCCGGGTGCCGGAGCCGGCGGCCACCGACGAGGTCGGCCGGCTGGCCAGGACGATGAACCAGATGCTGGCCCGGCTGGAGGGCTCCTCGACCCGCCACCAACGCTTCGTCTCCGACGCCTCGCACGAGCTGCGCAGTCCGCTGGCCAGTCAGCGAACCCAGGCCGAGGTCGCCCTCGCCCATCCAGCACGAGCCGACTGGCCGGCCACCGTCCGCGGGCTGCTGGCCGAGACCAAGCGGATGGCCGGCCTGGTGGAGGATCTACTACTGCTCACCCGCGCCGACGAGCGCGGGATCACTCTCAGCCGCGCCGAGGTCGACCTGGAGGACCTGGTGCTGGCGGAGGCAGCGCGCCTTCGCCGGGAGGGCCGGAGCGAGGTGCGGCTCGGTGTGGTCCAACCAACCCGCCTTCGTGGGGACCGCAGCCAGCTTCGGCGCCTGCTACGCAACCTGGCCGACAACGCCGACCGGCACGCCGAGCGGCTGGTGACGTTCGACCTGACGCACAACGCCACCGAGGCGACCGTGGTGGTCACCGACGACGGTGCCGGCATCGCCCCGAGGGACCGCGACGTCGTCTTCGACCGCTTCGTCCGCCTCGATGACGCCCGCGCCCGGGACGCCGGTGGCTCCGGGCTGGGCCTGCCCATTGCCCGGGAGATCGTCACCGCCTACGGGGGCCGGATCCGGATCACCGATCCGCCTGGCACCGTGGGCGCCCGCTTCGAGGTGACACTTCCCATCTGACGACCGCCCTTGCATCGCGCACGACCGAAGCAGCCGCCGCAGCCGCTAGGTTGCCCGCCGGTGACAGTGCGTACGGGACACGAGCGCACGCGGGCGACCGCGCTGATCACCCCATTCCTTCACCTAGAGCGTGAGGTGCAGCCGAAGCGCGTCGTCGAGCTGAGTCAAGAGCTCTGGTGGCATCGAGCCAAGCCGATGCAGGGTGCGGGCGATGTCTACGGACCTAACCTGCTCTGCCTGGGCTTTGGAATCGACGTCAAGTCCCGTAGCGACGGCGGGCAGCAGAACCTGAAAGGCGTAGACGCGATCGACGTTGGACGTGACTGGTACGACGGTGACGATGCCTCGACCGCGCCGCGCCGCTGCCGCGTTTGCCCCGTCGTTGCTGACGATCACGGCGGGCCGGGTCTTGCGGGCCTCGGTGCCCTGGCCGGGATCGAGGTCGATCAGGCAGATGTCACCCCGGCGCATCAGCCGGTCACACCGTCCGACATGGTGGCCTGCCAGAGGGCGCTGTCCTCCGCCGCCTCCCAGTCGTGCCACGCTGCCGCGTAGTCCTCGCCGAGCTCGACGGCACGCAGCAGGCGCACCGCCTTGTGGAGCACAGCCGATCGAGACTCGATTCCGGCAGTGACGGCATACGCATCGAGGAACTCGACGTCTTCTTCGGGCAGGCTCACGCTCACCTTCATGCCACCGATACTACTCGGGTAGGAAGGTAGTAGCCAGGCGGCGCGCACGCGCCGTTTAGTGCCGCCAGTTGGTCGACGATGACGGTATTGGGTGTTCCCGTGGCGCCTTGATGCGCCGAGTTTCACGGACGCCAAACGGACAGACGATCACAGGCTTAACCAACAAGATCGTTGATCAAGCCTATGACCAGCACTTCTTTGGTAGCGGGGGCAGGATTTGAACCTGCGACCTCTGGGTTATGAGCCCAGCGAGCTACCGAGCTGCTCCACCCCGCGTCGGTGGGCCGAAGTCTACGGGAGCGCCCGAGGCGCAGGCAAACTGTCGACCGTCGGTAGCTCCCGGCCGCCCTCTTGATCAGGCGGATGCCTCGGCGAGCGCCTGCACGGCCAGGTCGACGTCGGTTTGGTCGTTGTAGAGATGGAACGACGCCCGGACGCGGCCCGCCCGGACCGCGGTCCGGACGCCGGCCGCGGCTAGTCGCTCCGCTGCCCCCGGTGCGTCCACCGTGACGATCGCCGACCCCTGCGGAGCCAGCCCGAGCCCGGCCAGGAACGCGTCGGCCAGGCCGACGTTGTGCCGGCGGACGTCCTCGATCTCGAGATCCGCGAGCAGCTCAAGAGCTTCGGCGGCACCGGTCCAGGAGAACCAGGCCGGTGAGATGTCGAAGCGCCGGGCGTCGGCAGCCAGGCGCAGTGGCGAGCCATAGATCGAGGTCCACGGGTCGTCCCCGGCGTACCAGCCTGCGGACAGCGGCCGCACGGCATCCATCAGCTCGGGCCGGATGGACAGGAATGCGGTTCCGCGCGGTGACAGCAGCCACTTGTAGCCCGCGCAGACCACGTAGTCGACCTCACCAAGGTCCAGCGGCAGCCACCCGCACGACTGTGTGGTGTCCAGGAGCACCCGCGCACCCGCGGCTCGCGCAGCCGGCAGCAGAGCCGGCAGGTCGACGAGCCGGCCGTCGGCGGACTGGACGGCACTGACCGCGACGAGATCCATCCGTCCCGGACAGGAGGCCAGCTCATCCAGGGCCAGCTCCTCCACGGTGATGCCGCGGTCGGCGTGGGCGAGGAACGGGAAGACCACGGAGGTGAACTCACTGCGCGCGGTGAGCACGCGAGCGCCGTCCGGCAGCGCGGCCGCGACCATCCCGACGAGCTGCGACACCGTTGCGCCGACTGCGACCTGGGCGGTGTCGACGCCGGTCAGCCTCGCCCAGGCCGCTCTGGCCCTACGAACCGTCTCGTCGAAGTCCGCCGGTGCCAGCTGACCACGACGCCAGCCCTCCAGCACCGCCTCGACGGCCTCGAGCGCCGGCCGGGGCGGGACGCCGAGCGAGGCGGTGTTGAGGTAGCCCCGGTCGGGATCGAACAGCGCTCGCACGTCCGGCGTCATGTCCGAGACGCTAACGCCCACCCGTCGCTGTCAGCTGTGTCCGGTCTCGCGTCGGATCACGTCCATCTGGTCCTGGGTCGTGACGGAGGGGTCCACCCAGCGATGGGGGTCGACGGTGTCCACGTAGCCCTCGACGACCGCCGCGACGCCGAGGGTGTAACCGCGGCGGTGCATCTCCATGTGCGCGATGTCCTCGGCCATGTCCGGGCTGGCGGCCTCGCACTGCCAGGCCCAGCGCTCCCACGTCTCGTGGCAGAACCCCAGCACCGTGTACCTGTCCGCCCGAATGGACTCCAACGGGTTCACCGGCACCTCACCCATCAGCAGCCGCTCCGAGACTTCGAGCCGCCGCCCGTGCTGCCGCCCGAGCCGCCACGGGAACCGCCGCCACTGCCACCACGGGAGCCGCCACCCGAGGAGCCGCCACCAGAGGAGCCGCCACCCGACGAGCCACCGCGGGCCAGGACGGTGCCTGCTCCCTCCGACGACACCGCCGACAGACCACAGGTCTTCGACCGTGAGCCGCCGCCTGCACCCCCGCGGGCTCCTCCCCCGACAGCGCTGGGACTCAGGCTCTTGCCGGTGTAGGTCCGGCCCTTGGAGTCGGTGTACGTGGCCGTCCGGCTCGCGGTCTTGATCTCACCTGCATGGTCGCGCTCGTAGGTCTTCATCGACTCGAGTGCCTGGCCCCGTTGCGCCTCGGGCAGGTAGCGGTTGAGGTAGCGCGGCGAGTCGTAGTAGTAGGCGTAGCTGTTGTGCCAGCCGATCGGCATCAGGGTGGGCGCCCAGCCGGAGTCGCACCGACGGTCCGACCACAAACCCCCAGGTCCCGTGACCTCGATCGGGTCGTGCACGTAGTAGCACTGGCCGGGGACGCCGTAGGCGGTCGGGTAGTAGTCCCGTCGATCCCGGCCGCAGCCGGTCAGGACGAGCACGACGAGGGTCAGCGACACCAGGAGCGCATACCGCCGCGTGGTCAGGTCGCGCACAGTTGGCCGTCGCACGCTGCCTCCTCGACCCGTAGGGCGTGTGGCCCGGTCAGGGTAGTCCCGGTGGTCGCTCCGGACAGCCGGTTCCGGCCGGCCCGCCTAGGCTCCGGCCATGACCCGCCCACACATCGGCTACGCAGCCATGCTCGAGCAGTTCCACCCGACCGAGCTCGTGGGCTACTGCGCGCGGGCGGAGCAGGCGGGCTTCCAAGGCGTGATGGCGGCCGACCACTTCCAGCCGTGGGTCCCGGCCCAGGGTCAGGCCGCGTTCGTGTGGAACGTGCTGACCGCGATCGGCGAGCGCACCGCCGGGGACTTCGGCCCCGGCGTGACGTGCCCGTCCTTCCGGTTCCACCCGGCCGTCGTTGCTCAGGCCGCCGCGACGATCGAGGCCATGTACCCCGGCCGGTTCTGGCTCGGGCTCGGCTCCGGTGAGGCGCTCAACGAGCACATCACCGGTGGCTACTGGCCGGAGGCCCCGGAGCGGCTGGTCCGGATGTGGGAGGCCATCGAGATCATCCAGAAGCTGTTCAGCGGCAAGGACGTCAAGCACTCCGGCCGGTTCTTCACCCTCGAGACGACCCGGTTGTGGACGATGCCGCCGCAGCCGCCGCCGATCCTGGTGGCGACCGCCGGGCCGATCACGGCCAAGCGCACCGGCAGGCAGGCCGACGGCATCATCACTCCCGGGGCCACGGTGGAGAAGGTGGCCGGGATCTTCGCGAAGTTCGACGAGGGAGCCCGGGAGGCCGGTAAGGATCCCGCCACCATGCCCAAGGTGCTCCAGCTCCACCTGTCCTGGGCGCCCACGGACGAGGAGGCGCTCGCCAGCGCGATGACCGAGTGGCCCAACGGCGGGATGAAGTTCCCGAAGCAGGACATCCGCTCGCCGTTCGACTTCGAGCAGATGGCCAAGCTGGTGCGACCCGAGGACTTCGAGGGACGGATGCTGATCTCGACAGATCCCGACGCCCACCGGGCCGAGATCCAGAAGTTCCTCGACCTCGGGGTGACCCGGCTCTACCTGCACAACGTCGGGCGCAACCAGGACGCCTGGATCGAGCTGTTCGGGCGCGACGTCCTGCCCAAGCTGGTCGTCTGACGTTGTAAGAGCGGCTGAAATAACTGCGGTAGGGTCGCGGCGTACGCACAGGGACCCCGACCTCGTCCGACGGAGAGTTCATGCCACCCGTTCTCGACACTGCCATCACCCGCCGCCGCATGCTCGGGCTGGCCGGAGCGGCTGCCGTCGCCGCCGCCGCTGCGGCGTGCGGGGGAAGCTCGTCCTCGGCCAAGCCGGCCGCGGCCCCTTCCTCCGGCGCGCTGCCCGCCCTCGCCGGCGGCCGCAAGGTCACGATCAAGACCTGCGTCTACGCGAAGAACCACGCCTCGTCGATGCTCTACTGGCAGAAGTTCGCCCCGCCCGGCGTCACCGTCAGCGTCGTGCCCGTGACCAACACCGCGGAGATCCTGCAGGGGCTCGAGGTGGGCACGCTGGACTTCGGGCTGATGAGCCCCTACGTGCCGATGCTGACCCAGGTCAAGGCCGGGATCCACTCCAAGGTGATCGCGATGGTGGCCCGGCAGGGCTTCGGGCTGGTCGGCAAGAAGGGGGTCGTCACCTCCGTCGCCGACCTGCGCGGGAAGAAGGTCGCCGTCCCGCCGCCGGGTGCCCAGGTGCTGGTGCTCGGGCTACTGCTCGACAAGGCCGGCCTGGTTCTCGGCAAGGACGTCACCGGGGTCCCCCTGGGGTACGCCGACCACGTCGCGGCATTGGCTCGTGGCGACGTCCAGGCCTTCATGGGTAGCGAGCCGCCGTGCACGCAGGCAGTGGTGAGCGGCGACGGCGTCCGCATCCCGGGGGTCTTCGACACGGCGCTGGGCGACCTCAACACCGCGCTGTGGGCCTCTCCCAGCATGCTCAAGGACGACGAGCTGTGCCGGGTCACCGCGCAGATGCAGAAGCGCGCTGCCGAGTACCTCACCCCGGCCGGGTCGAACGACAAGACCGTCTGGCACGACCTGCTGGTCACCCAGTTCGGCTTCAACGAGCAGGTCTACACCGAGGTGCTCAACAACGTCGGCGCGCAGTGGAAGTTCGACGCCAACCGCCAGTCCCAGTTCGAAGCGGTCGGCAAGGCTCTCGTCGACACCAAGGCGCTGACCGCCCAGCCCGACTACGAGGCGCTCTACGCCAAGCAGTACTGGAACGTCTGACTAGCCGCGGATGACCGACGTCCTGGCGGGCCTCGGCGCCACCACCGGTGTCGTCGCCGCTCCGGCGACGGCGGCGAAGGTCAGCCGCGGCCGCCGCAACCGGCTGCTCGGCGTTGTCGCCCCGTTGGTGCTCCTGGTGGCCTGGCAGCTCTCCTCGACGCTGCGGCTGCAGCCGCGGTCGATCCTGCCGTCTCCGGCGGACGTGCTCGCGGCGACGGGGGAGTTCTTCTTCGGCCATCGGGTCGACTCGCTGGCCGGGGTAGTGCCCTTCACGGGCGCAGGTTTCGGCCACATAGCGGCCAGCCTCACCCGCTGCGGCGAGTCGTGGGTAGCAGCCGTTCTCGTCGGCTTCGTCATCGGCCTGGGCCTGGGCCTGTCCCGGTGGATCGCCGACCTGCTCGACCCGATGACGAACGCGCTGCGCGCCGTACCGCTGTATGCCTGGCTCCCGCTGGCCATCGTGGAGTTCGGTGTCGGCGAGCGACCGGCCCGCGTCCTGATCTTCATCGGCGCGCTGTGGCCGGTGGTGGTCGCGACGACGGACAGCGTCGCCCGGGTGCCGCGCTCGCAGGTGGAGACGGCGCGGATGCTGGGTACGACCCGGCGCAACCTGTGGCGACGGGTCTACCTGCCCAGCGCGCTACCCGAGATCGTGACCGGGCTGCGGCTCTCGCTCACGCTGTCGTGGACCTGTGTCATCGTCGGCGAGCTGGCCGGGACCAGCAGCGGGGTGGGCGCGATGATGAACGCCGCCCGCGAGAGCGGTCGCACCGACGAGGTCGTCGTGGGCATCCTCGTGTTCGCCGTCGTGGGGTTCGCTGCCGACCGGCTGCTCCGGCTGGTGGCCAGGCCCTGGGTGCGCTGGAGCGACACGTGACCGTCCCGCCCGCCACGACCGGGATGGCCGCCACGACCGGGACGATGACCGTTCGCGGTGTCAGCAAGTTCTACGGGTCGCTGCACGTCCTCGACCGGGTCAGCCTCACCGTGTCCGCCGGCCAGACGCTGGCGCTGCTCGGCCCCAGCGGATGCGGGAAGTCGACCCTGCTCCGGGTGCTCGCCGGCTTCGAGCCCGCGGACGGAGGGTCGGTGAGTGTCGACGGCGTCGAGGTCACCGGGCCGTCTCCTCAGCGTGGCATGGTCGCCCAGGCGGGAACGCTCTTCCCGTGGCTCACGGTCCGGCAGAACATGGCTTTCGGGCCGCGGGAGAGCGGCGCGGCCGACACCGAGCGGACGGTGGCCGAGCTGCTGGCTGTGACCGGGCTGACCGACTTCGCCGACGCTCTTCCCCGCCAGCTCTCCGGCGGTATGCGCCAGCGCGCCGGCATCGCCCAGGTGCTGGCCAACCGCCCGCCGATGCTGCTCCTCGACGAGCCGTTCGGTGCGCTCGACGCGCAGACCCGGCTGCGGATGCACGAGTGGCTGCGCGGCCTGCTCGCCGAACGGCCCACGACCACGCTGCTCGTCACCCACGACGTCGACGAGTCGCTGCTGCTGGGTGACCGGCTGGGCCTGCTCTCGGCCCGGCCGGCCTCGGTGGTGGAGGAGGTGGCGGTCCCCTTCGGGCCGCACCGAGGTCGCGACACGCTGGCCGACCCGCTGTTCGGGGCGCTGAAGGCGCGGGTGCTGACCGCCGTACTCGCCGCTTGACCCAGACCGGGCCCGACTGGTCATCGCTGGTGGGCGACTACCACGCGGCGCATGCCGGCATCACCGAGGACCTGCTCATGCCGATGGTTGATGCCGCCGGTCGAGAGCCCTACGGCTGGCTCGTCGACGGGCTGGCCGGTACCGGCCTGGTCTGGGACGCCTGCTGCGGCAGCGCACCGGTGGCCGACCGCGTGGGGCTGGGCCGCTACCGGGGTGTGGACGCGTCCGCTGCCGAGCTGGCGGCGGCCCGGCGCCGGCGGCCGGGCGTGGCGGTGACGCAGGGCGACGTACACGCCGTACCGCTGCCGGCGGGCGTCACCGCCGTCACCGTGGCCATGGCGCTGATGCTGCTCGACCTCGACGCGTTCCTGGGCCACCTCGCCCCGGCACTGCCTTCGGGCGCGCTCGTGCACGCGATCGTCCCCAACCGGGGCCCCGCCGCCGGACTATCCGACTACGCCGAGCTCCTCACCCTGCTCGGTCAGGCGGGCATCGCCTACCGCGAGCCTCTGGACCCCGCCGGGCTCCGTTCCCGCTTCGCGGCGGCCGGCTTCACGCTGGACGACGACGAGACCGCGCTGTTCCACCGGCCGGTCCGGACCGGCGCTGAGGTAGCCCTGGTCGTCCACTCGTTCTACGCCCCGGGGGCTCAGGCGGCCGGGGTCGAGGAGGCCAGGCGCTGGCTGAGTGAGCGGCGGAGGGCACCCGGATACGCCCTCGCCTACCCCCTGCGCCGGCTGCGCGCCCACCGGAGGTGACTCCGACGCGCCCGGGCCACCGCGGCGCACAGGATTCTCGCAGGGTTCCTCCAGCGTGCGGTCAGCCGGCGGACCGATGATCCGAACATGCGCAGTACGGACGGGCATGGCC
The DNA here is from genome assembly GCA_030947185.1 of Actinomycetota bacterium. Classification (GTDB taxonomy): domain Bacteria; phylum Actinomycetota; class Actinomycetes; order JALYXH01; family JALYXH01; genus JALYXH01. The sequence goes on from JALYXH010000074.1 coordinate 18,820, forward strand.
GGCGGCGGGCCCGAGGTGTGCTTGTTGCATCCCTCGTCCTGCTCGCACCGGCCGGAGCCTGGCTCGCGCACGCCGCGCTGGTGAGCCCGCCGGCAGAGGCCATCGCTCCCCGCGTCGTCCAGGCGGTGCCGGCATCGAGCGCCGACCCGGCCCGGACCAGCCCGGTCCCGGCAACCGCCACCGAGCCCACGACAGCGCCCGTTCCCGCCGCCGCCGCTGCCTCAAGCACAGCCGCAGCAGCGGCCGGCCGGCTGGACGCGCTGCTCGCCGACGTGCCCACCCGGGCCTCGGTCGCCATCGTGGACCTCGCCACCGGGACCGCCTTCGGGTACCACGACGAGCGCCGCTTCCCGGCCGCCAGCGTGGTGAAGGTCGACATCCTGGCCGCGCTGCTGCTGCAGGCACAGGACGCCGGTCGCCCCCTGAGCGCCGACGCCGACGAGCTGGCCGTCTCTATGATCGAACAGAGCGACAACGACGCTGCCGACCTGCTGTGGGAGTCGATCGGCGG
>JALYXH010000098.1 GCA_030947185.1 Actinomycetota bacterium
GCGCACCCTCCGCTGCGGCGGCGGCGGCGGCAACCGCAAGCATCGGTCAGCTGGTCAGCCCCAGCGACCTGCCGATGGCGGGTGGCGGGCCGGCACCGGGTGACGCCTCGAAGTCGGCGGCGTCGGACAGCGTGACCAGCCCGTCCCCGGCCCGTGCGACCAGCCGTCATCCGTCGCGCAGCGGCTCGCCCATGGGCCTCCTGGGCGGGGTCCTGCTTGTCGGTGGGATCGGCGCTGCCGCCGGCTTGAGGGCGCGGCGGGGGCGGTGACCGCAGCCTGGCGGCTGCCCCGCCCGCTGCACCCGGGTGCGTGGTGGCTCTGGGCGCTCGGCCTGGCCACCGCGGCCAGCCGGACCACCGACCCGCTGCTCCTGCTTCTGGTTGCCTGTGTCGCCGGGTACGTCGTGGCCGCCCGCCGGACCGACGCGCCCTGGGCCCGCGCGTACGCCATGTTCCTGCGGCTGGCGTTCGCCGTCCTGCTGATCCGGGTCGGGATGCACGCGCTGTTCGGCGCCGGGGTCCCCGGCCACACCCTGCTCAGCCTGCCGTCGGTGCCGCTGCCCCACTGGGCGGCCGGCGTCCGGATCGGGGGTCCGGTCACGCTGGAGGGGCTGGCAGCTGCGGCGTACGACGGGCTGCGGATCGGCGTCCTGCTCGCCTGCGTCGGCGCCGCCAATGCGCTGGCCAGCCCGCGAGGGCTGCTGCGGTGCCTGCCGGCCGCCCTCTACGAGGCGGGCGTCGTGGTGAGCGTCGCGGTGTCGTTCGCTCCACAGGCGGTGGTCGCGGTGGGGCGGGTGCGCTCGGCACGCCGGCTCCGCGGGCGATCGGAGCGGGGACCGCGAGCGCTGCGCGGCCTGCTGATGCCGGTGCTCCAGGACGCACTGGACCGGTCGCTGGAGCTCGCCGCTGCAATGGACTCCCGCGGGTACGGCCGACGAGCCGCCGTGCCTGCCCGCGGCCGCCGGCTGACCGCCGCCTGCACCGGAGTCGGTCTGCTTGCCGTCTGCGCCGGCGTCTACGGCCTGCTCGACGGTGGCTCGCCCGCGGTCGTCGGGGTTCCCAGCCTCCTGATCGGCATCGTGCTGGCCGTCCTGGGACTGGCCATCAGCGGACGGCGGACCGCTCGCAGCCGCTACCGGCCGGCCCCCTGGACGGCGGCCGAGTGGCTGGTGGCCGGCTCGGGCGTGCTGGCAGCGGCCGCCATGATCCTGGCCGCCTTGCTCGACGTGCCTGGCCTGGTGCCGCAGACGTCACCGCTGACGCTGCCCGCACTCCCGCTGTTGCCGACGGTAGGCATCCTGGCGGCGCTGCTGCCTGCCTGGGCCGCACCGGTGGCCGTCTCGCCGGACCCCGCCCGCGAGCACCATCTCGCGCCGGCCGGCGCGATCTGATGATCCGCTTCGAGGGCGTCACGATCCGCTACCCAGACGCCGCCGAGCCGATCCTGCGCGAGATCGACCTGCACGTCCCCGAGGGCGAGCTGTGCCTGGTCATCGGCCGAACCGGATCGGGCAAGTCGACGCTGCTGCGCGCCGTCAACGGACTTGTCCCGCACTTCACCGGTGGCCATCTCGCCGGCCGGGTCACGGTGGCAGGGCGCGACACCCGCACGCACAAGCCGCGCGAGCTGGCCGACGTGGTCGGCGTCGTCGGCCAGGACCCGGCCGCGGGGTTCGTCGCCGACATCGTCGAGGACGAGCTGGCCTTCGGCATGGAGTCCCTAGGACTGCACCCGCAGGTGATGCGCCGCCGCGTCGAGGAAGCTCTCGACCTGCTCGGGCTGGCCGACCTGAGACACCGCCCGCTGGCCACGCTGTCGGCCGGCCAGCAGCAGCGGGTGGCGATCGGCTCGGTACTCACCACCGGGCCTCGCGTGCTCGTCCTGGACGAGCCGACCAGCGCGCTCGACCCACCGGCCGCCGAGGACGTGCTTGCTGCCCTGACCAGGCTGGTCCACGACCTGGGCCTCACCGTCCTGCTGGCCGAGCACCGGCTCGAGCGGGTGGTGCAGTACGCCGACCGGGTGGTGCACGTCCCGGGCGACGGTCGCGTGCAGGTCGGCACCCCGGCGGAGATCCTGGCCGGCTCCCCCGTCGTACCGCCGGTCGTCGCGCTGGGCCGGCTGGCCGGCTGGTCGCCACTGCCGCTTTCGGTCCGCGACGCCCGCCGGCTGGCGGGGCCCCTGCGTGAGCGGCTCCGGGCCGTTCCGGCGCCGGCGACAGCGACAGCTGCGAACGGTGCCGCCGTGGCGAGCACGGACCGGCTGGTGGCGACGTACGGCGGGACCGTCGCCCTCCGCGGCGTCTCGCTCTCGGTGACCGGCGGCGAGGTGCTCGCCCTCATGGGCCGCAACGGCGCCGGGAAGTCCACGCTGCTGTCCTGCCTGGCCGGGCTGCGCAAGCCCGCCGGTGGCCGGGTCGAGGTGGGTGGCCACGCGCCGTACGGCCGGTCGGCCCGCGACGTCGTACGCACCGTGGCGTTGGTGCCGCAGTCGCCCGGGGACCTCCTCTATGCCGACACGGTCGCCGGCGAATGTGCCCAGGCCGACCGCGACCTGGGCCTGTCGGCCGGTGCGACCCAGGCGACGCTCGACGAGCTCGCGCCCGGCCTGCCCCCGACCCGGCACCCGCGCGACCTGTCGGAGGGGCAGCGGCTGTCGCTGGCGCTGGCCGTCGTGCTGGCCGCCGCACCGCCGCTCGTGCTGCTCGACGAGCCGACCCGGGGGCTCGACTATCCGGCCAAGGGCCGCCTGGTTGCCCAGCTCCGGGCGCTCGCGAAGGCCGGCCGCGCGGTGGTCCTGGCCACCCACGACGTCGAGCTGGTCGCGGAGGTCGCGCGGCGGACCGTCGTGCTCGCCGACGGTGAGGTGGTCGCCGACGGCCCGACGCGTGAGGTCGTCGGGCACTCCCCCGCGTTCGCGCCGCAGGTCGCGAAGGTGCTCTCGCCCGAGCCGTGGCTGACCGTCGCGGACGTCGAGCGCGCGCTGGCGGCTGCCGTATGACAGCGCTGCGCCCCGCGCCGGTGCGTGCGGTCCGGCTGCACACCCGCTCGGCGGTGGCCCTGCTGACGGTGTCGCTCGTGGGCATCGCCGGTTTCGGCTGGCCCCTGCTGGCCCGCCCTGCCAGCGGGCTGGCACACAGCGCGGATGCCCCGTGGCTGTTCGTCGTACTGCTGCCGCTGCTGCTCGCCGTGGTCCTCGCCGAGGTGGCCGAGGGCGGCATGGACGCAAAGGCCATCGCGCTGCTCGGGGTGCTGGCCGCGTGTGGCGCCGCGATCCGGCCCCTGGGTGCCGGCGTGGCCGGTTTCGAGCCCGTCTTCTTCCTGCTCATCCCAGCAGGGCGGGTGCTCGGGCGCGGGTTCGGGTTCGTCCTGGGTGCGCTGACCCTGTTCGCCAGCGCGCTGCTGACCGCCGGCGTCGGCCCGTGGCTGCCGTTCCAGATGCTCGGCGCGGCCTGGGTCGGGTTCGGGGCCGGCTGCCTGCCGCGGGCGCACGGGCGCCGCGAGCTTGCTCTGCTGGCGGCGTACGGCGTGCTCGCCGGCCTGCTCTACGGGCTGCTGCTGAACATGTCCTTCTGGCCCTTCGCGGCCGGGACCGGATTGGGGCACGGGCTGGCCTTCGTCGCAGGCGACCCGCTGTCGGCCAACCTCCGGCGCTTCGTGGCCTTCGACCTGGTCACGTCCCTGGGCTTCGACATCCCGCGGGCAGTCACCAACTGCCTGCTCGTGCTGTTCGCCGGGCCCCCGGTGCTGGCGGCGCTTCGGCGCGCGAGCCGGCGGGCGGCCTTCGACGCGCCGGTGAGCTTCGAGCCCTAGCGGACGTGGGACGGGACGAACGGCGGCCTGAGCACCCGCATCGCCGAGGGACGGCCGCGGATGTCGACCTTCACCTCATCGCCGTCACGCACCCCCTGAGCGAGCAGAGCCAGGCCTATCCCGACCCGTCGGGTCGGCGAGAACGTCCCGCTGGTCACCTCGCCCAGCCAGGCGCCATCAGCGCCGGAGACAGGCATGTGGGCGCGCGGGATACCGCGGTCGAGGGACTCCAGTCCCCACAGCAGCCGCGGCGCGCCGGCGGCGCGCTCGGTGACCAGCGCGTCACGACCCCAGAAGTCCGGCTTGTCCCAGCCGACCGCCCACCCGGACCTCGCCTGCACCGGTGTGATCTCCGGCGACAGGTCCTGGCCGTGCAGCGGGTAGCCCATCTCGGTCCGCAGCGTGTCGCGGGCGCCGAGACCGCAGGGCAGCACGGCGTACGCCGAACCCGCCGCCAGCAGCGCGTCCCACAGCGCCGCTGCATCCTCCCAGCGCGGGAGCAACTCGAAGCCGCGCTCGCCGGTGTAGCCGGACCGGCAGACGATCACCGGCAGCCCGCGCCAGTCGGCCTCGACGAAGGACATGTAGTCGTGGCCGGTCGGCAGCCCGACCTGCTCGAGCAGATCGGTCGAGCGAGGACCCTGCACGGCAAGGACGCCGTACCGCTCGTGCAGGTCGATCACCTCCACCTCGGCGGGGGCGGCCGCCCGCAGCCGGCGGAGCACCTCGGCGGTGTTGGCCGCGTTGGGCACCAGGAAGACGTCCTCGGGTGAGCGCAGGTAGGCGATCAGGTCGTCGACCACGCCGCCGCTGGCCGCATCGCAGCACAGGGTGTACTGGGCGTGGCCCGGGGAGATGCGCCCCAGGTCGTTGGTCAGCGAGGCGTTCACGAACGCGCCGGCACCCGGACCCCGCACCGAGCCCTTGCCCAGATGGCTGACGTCGAAGACCCCGACTCCGGTGCGGACCGCGGCGTGCTCGCGCAGCACCCCACCGGTCCGCCCGTCGAAGCCCGGGTACTCGATCGGCATCTCCCAGCCGCCGAAGTCGGCCATCTTCGCGCCGAGCGCGACGTGGCGGTCGTGCAGCGGCGAGCGGCGCAGCGGTCCCATGGCCGGGACGCTACCGGCCGGGCCCGCCAGTAGCATCGGCAGCGGAATCCGAGCCTGACCGTCGCAGATGGGATCGCAGTGACCACGCTCAGCCTGTCCAGCTCGCCGGCCGAGCGGCTCTCCGTCGACGCCCTGGTCATCGGGGTCGGCAAAGGGCCGAAGGGACCTGTCGTCGCCGCCGGCGCCGAGGGGCTGGACAAGGCGCTGGGCGGCCGGCTGGCCAAAACGCTGGCAGCGCTCGGCGCCACCGGCGCCGACGGCACGCTCACCCGGTTCGCCACCCTGGGCGCGTGTTCGGCCGCGACGGTCGCCGCCGTGGGTCTCGGGCCGGTGCCTGCCCGCGGCGGCCGGTACGACGCGGAGTCGCTGCGACGGGCGGCCGGCTCCGCCGTACGCGCGCTGGCAGGGGTGGCGAAGGTGGGCATGACGCTGGCCGCAGCGAACGGAGCGGCCGACCCGGTCGCGCTGCGTGCGGTGGCGGAGGGGGCGCTGCTCGGCGGCTACAGCTTCGACCGGTTCCGCTCGCCGGCCCGCCTGGACGGGCACCTGCCTCCGGTGGGGGCGCTGACCCTCGTGGTCGCAGATGCCAGGAGCGCGGCGGCCAAGGCGGCGCTCCGCCGGGCCGAGGTGGTGACGCAGGCGGTGGGGCTGGCCAGGGATCTGGTGAACACCCCGCCCGGCCACCTGCACCCGCAGGACCTGGCAGAGGCCGCCCGCACGGAGGCGACCCGGCTCGGCCTGACGGTCGAAGTGCTCGACGAGAAGGCGCTGCGCAAGGGGGGGTACGGCGGGATCCTCGGCGTCGGCCAGGGCTCGGCCAACCCGCCGAGGCTGGTCCGCATCGCCTACTCGCCGCCTGAGCCGGTGGCCACGGTGGCGCTCGTCGGCAAGGGCATCACCTTCGACTCGGGCGGCCTGTCCCTCAAGCCTGCGCAGGCCATGGAGTGGATGAAGTCGGACATGGGCGGCGCTGCTGCGGTCCTGGCCGCACTGAGCGCGGTGGCCACGCTGGAGCTGCCGGTGGCCGTCGTCGGCTGGCTGCCGACCGCTGAGAACATGCCCAGTGGCGGCGCCATCCGGCCCTCCGACGTCTTGACCATGTACGGCGGGACCCGGGTCGAGGTGCTGAACACCGACGCCGAGGGGCGGCTGATCCTGGGCGACGCGCTGGCGCGGGCGAGCGAGGACGAGCCCGACTACCTGATCGACGTCGCGACCCTCACCGGGGCCCAACTGGTGGCGCTGGGCACCCGGACTGCCGGGGTGATGGGCAACGACGACGAGCTGCGCGCAGCCGTGCTGGGCGCTGCCGCCGAGGCCGGTGAGGCCATGTGGCCGATGCCGCTGCCAGACCACCTCCGCAAGTCCCTGGACTCCGAGGTGGCCGACCTGGCCAACATCGGGGACCGAAATGGCGGCATGCTCGTCGCCGCGGTGTTCCTCCGCGAGTTCGTCGGCGCCGGCACCAAGTGGGCGCATCTGGACATCGCCGGCCCTGCGTTCAACCAGGGCGACGCCTTCGGCTACACACCCAGGGGCGGCACCGGCGCGGCCGTGCGCACGTTCGTGCAGTTCTGCGAGAACCTGTCGACGAATCGGCTGTAACACAGAGTAGTCACGTCCGATACACAGGGTGACACTCACTCTGTTCCGGAGGCTCTCATGCTCGACACCCTGCCTGCGCTCCTGGCCGCAAAGGCGAAGCTGGCCGCCGTACTCACGGCTGGCCTGGTCCTCGGCGGCGGCAGCGTCGCCCTGCACAGCGTGTCGAGCGAGACGCCCGAGCCGGCCCCGGCCGTGACGGCGCCGGTCACCGCTGAGCCCGTCGAGACCGAGGCTCCCGAGCCCGTCGAGACCGAGGCTCCCGAGCCGAAGGAGACCGAGGCGCCCAAGCCCGCGGTCGTGCCCGTCGTGCCGCCGGTCGTCGTGCCCCCGGCCGTCGTGTCGCCGGTCGTCGTGCCGCCCGTCGTCGTGCCGCCGGCCGTCGTGCCCGCGCCGAAGAACCACGGCGAGTGCGTCTCGGAAGCGGCGCACAACCACGACGGCGAGGCGGCCGACGGTGACGAGCACGGCGACCGCGTGTCGACCGTAGCCAAGTCGGACTGCGGCAAGGCACCCAAGCCGGCCGTCAAGCCGGTCCCCAAGCCGGCCCACACGGCGGACTCCAACGAGCAGGAGCACTCGGGTAGCTCGGCCGGCTCGACCGACCACCGGGGCGGGTCCGGTGACCGCCACGGATCGGGCGGAAGCGACCACTAGCCGCCGGGGCGGGTAGCCGATCGCGCTGTCCGGCGCTTAAGCACGGCTACCCGCCAGGTCGAAGTTCTGCAGGACCGACGATCTCTCTCGAAGGACTCCACATGTTGATCAGCCCCGCTGCCCTGGCTGCCGCCAAGGTCAAGATCGTCGCCGGACTCGCCGCGGCCGCCACCCTCAGTGGCGGCGCCGCTCTCGCGAGCGTCGCGGTCGCTCATGCCGACGAGGCACCACCCGCGGCGGTCTCGACAGCCACGGCTGACGCGCCGGACAGCGCGACAGGCGCTTCCTCGACCGACCCCGCAGCCGCAGTCGCACGCGAGCAGGCCCGGGCCGCGGCCAAGGCGGCGCACGAGAAGGCCAAGGCGGAGGCGAAGGCGGCGCACGAGAAGGCCAAGGCGGCGGCGAAGAAGGCCAAGGAGGTCGCCAAGCAGGCCAGGAAGCTCGCGAAGGAGCAGGCCAAGCTGGCGGCAGCCAAGGCCCGGGCGGACGCTGAGCTGGCCAGAGCGGCAGCGAAGGCTGCGGCCGAAGCCGCGGAGGCTGCCGAGAAGGCCAAGCCGACCTCGCCCGTCGTATCGCCGGACAAGGCAGCGGCCGAGGCCGCGGAGGCTGCCGCAAAGGCGAGCCGCGAGCAGGCTGCGGCGGGCGCCAGGTCAGCCGAGGAGGCTGCAAAGGTCACCACTGAGCAGGCGAAGGCCGCCGAGAAGGCCGTCGTCGAGCAGGCCAAGGCGACCGAGCGCGCGGCCAAGGATGCCGCCAAGGCGACCGAGCGGGCCGGCAAGGAGGCCAAGAAGGCCGGCAAGGAGCAGGGCAAGCACGGCAAAGGCTGAGATCTGACCCGCACAGCGTCGCCACGACGACCTGGGCCGGTCGCCACCGCTCAGGCGGGCGGTCGCTCCTGCGGTGGACCGGTCTCTCCGGCGGCTTTGCGGCGGGCAGTCCACTCCCGCATCCGGGTTGGATAGCCGACGGCTGCCACGTCGTACACCGGGATCCCCAGGCGCTGGCCGAGCTGGCGGGCTGCCTTCTCACCGGCGACGCGGCGCCGCGTCCACTCGCCGTCGCCGGCCACCAGGGCGACCGTCGTCTCGGTCACCGTCGTCCGTGGCTCGACGAAGGCTTCCACCCCGCGTCGGCTGCGCGCGAACGCCTCGAGATGGTCGAGGTCCGCGCGATCCGCCGACCGCGTCGTGCCCGGACGTTGCCGACGCCGGAACAGCCCCACGGGTGATCTCCTGTCCTCCGGTCCCCGCGCCTGCAACGTCGAGCCGCGGGTGTCACGTTCCCGCGCCCGCCTGCCAGGTTGAGCCGGTCCGTTCTCGGCCGGTACGACGCACCATGTGGCTCCGGGTGGGCGGAGTGGAAAGATGACGCCGGGTCCCACCGGTCGGTGTGTACCCCGGCCCGTCCTGCCGACGCCGTTCCACCCTCTGACCAAGGAGCTCCCGTGGCGAGCAGCCCCTCCTCAGCCGACCCGGTCGACCTCGTCATACTCGGCGCCGGCAGCGGCGGTTACGCCTGTGCCCTGCGGGCTGCCGAACTCGGCATGAGCGTGGTCATGGTCGAGAAGGACAAGGTCGGCGGTACCTGCCTGCACTACGGGTGCATCCCCACCAAGGCGTTGCTGCACGCTGCCGACGTGGCCGACTCGACCAAGGACAGCGAGGCCGTCGGGGTGAAGGCGACTCTCGAGGGCATCGACATGCCCGGGGTCCACAAGTACAAGGACAAGGTCGTCACCAAGCTCTACAAGGGACTGCAAGGCCTGGTGAAGAGCCGGGGCATCGAGGTTGTCGAGGGCGAGGGAAAGCTCAGCTCGCCGACCAGCGTCACCGTCGGCGACCGGGTGATCGAGGCGCGCCACGTCGTACTCGCCACGGGCTCGCGGCCGAAGTCGCTGCCCGGGCTGGAGATCGACCACCAGCGGGTCATCGACAGCAACGACGCGCTCAAGCTCGACGAGGTGCCGACGTCGGTCGCCATCCTCGGCGCCGGCGCGATCGGCTGTGAGTTCGCCTCGGTGTGGCGCTCGTTCGGGGCCGAGGTGACCATCATCGAGGCGCTCCCCCACCTCGTGCCGCTCGAGGAGGAGTCGTCGTCCAAGCTGCTCGAGCGCGCCTTCCGTAAGCGCGGTATCGGTTTCGAACTCGGTGCCCGGTTCAGCGGAGTCACGGCCAGTGACAGCGGAGTGAGCATCACCCTGGAGTCAGGTAAGACCCTCGAGGCGGAGCTGCTGCTCGTCGCCGTCGGACGCGGCCCGGTCTCTGAGGGACTCGGCTATGAAGAGGCCGGCGTCGAGATGGACCGCGGCTTCGTCACCGTCGACGCGTACTGCCAGACCAACGTCCCGACCATCTCCGCCCTCGGAGACCTGATCCCCACCTTGCAGCTGGCCCACGTCGGCTTCGGCGAGGGCATCCTGATCGCCGAGCGGCTGGCCGGCCTGAACCCCGCCCCGATCGACTACGACGGGGTGCCGAGGGTGACCTACTCCGAGCCGGAGGTCGCCTCCGTCGGCATCACCAGCAAGCAGGCAGCGGACCGCGGCTACGACATCATCTCCGCGACCTACGACCTGGCCGGCAACGGACGCGCCCAGATTCTGCAGACCGCCGGGGCGGTGACCGTGATCGCGGCGAAGGACGGCCCCGTCCTGGGAGTGCACATGGTGGGCGCTCGGGTGGGCGACCTGATCACCGAAGCGCAGCTGATCACCAACTGGGAGGCCCTGCCCGCCGAGGTCGCCCAGCTGATCCACGCGCACCCGACGATGTCCGAGGCGGTGGGCGAGGCTCACCTCGCGCTGGCCGGCAAGCCCCTACACAGCCACAGCTGATCGTGCTATTGATCGGCGACCCCGCGAGAGCCGAACCCTGATGATCCTGCACCTCCGATGACAAGGACACGCTGATGCCGGTTTCCGTCACGATGCCCCGCCTCGGCGAGAGCGTGTCCGAGGGCACTGTCACCCGATGGCTGAAGAAGGAGGGTGAGCGGGTCGAGGCCGACGAACCCCTCCTCGAGGTCTCCACCGACAAGGTGGACACCGAGATCCCGGCTCCGGCCGCTGGTGTCGTCAGCTCGATCAAGGTCGGCGAGGACGAGACCGTCGACGTGGGTGTCGAGCTGGCCATCATCGACGAGGGCGGCGAGGCCAGCAGCGAAGGTGCGGCCGCAGAGGCGGAGCCCGAGGCAGAGGCGGAGCCCGAGGCAGAGGCGCAGCCCGAGCGCACGCCGGCCGCCCAGCAGCAGTCGCCTTCGGCCGAGCAGGCACCGGCAGCGGCACCTGCAAGCGGTGCCGACGGCGAGGCCGGAGGTCCTGCGTACGTAACTCCCCTGGTGCGCAAGCTCGCGACCGAGCACAACGTGGACCTGTCGTCGCTGACCGGCACGGGCGTTGGCGGCCGGATCCGTAAGCAGGACGTGCTCGACGCCGCGAAGTCGGGCGCGGGCAAGCCGCCGCAGAGTGAACCTTCCGAGGCTCCGGCTGCGTCGGCAGACACCAGCAAGGACACCGCTGCCAGCGCCCCGCCGCGTCAGCTCCGGGAGCCCTCGGGCAGCGGCGGTACGCCGGCCACCGACGACCAGGCCGCCCGGGCCGCTTCGCTCACCGCCGTCCGCGGCCGGACCGAGAAGCTCTCGCGTCTGCGCAAGGTGATCGCCACTCGGATGGTCGAGTCGCTCCAGGTCAGTGCTCAGCTGACCACGGTGCTCGAGGCCGATATCACCGGGATCGCCCGACTCCGCCAGCAGGCCAAGGCCAGCTTCCAGGAACGGGAGGGCGTCAAGCTGTCATTCCTGCCCTTCTTCGGGGTCGCGGTCTGCGATGCGCTCAAGGCGCACCCGACCGTGAACGCCAGCATCGACGTCGACGCCGGCACGGTCACCTACCACGAGGCCGAGCACCTCGGCATCGCCGTCGACACCGAGCGTGGGCTGCTTGTTCCCGTCATCCACGAAGCTGGCGACCTCAACCTCGGCGGCATGGCGCGCAAGATCGCGGACCTGGCCGAGCGGACCAGGTCCAACCAGGTCAGCCCCGACGAGCTGGGCGGCGGCACGTTCACGCTGACCAACACCGGCAGCCGTGGCGCCCTGTTCGACACCCCGATCATCAACCAGCCACAGGTCGGCATTCTCGGCACCGGCGGCGTTGTCAAGCGGCCGGTCGTGGTCGATGACCCCGCTCTCGGCGAGGTGATCGCCGTCCGGTCGATGGTCTACCTCGCGCTCACCTATGACCACCGCATCGTCGACGGCGCCGATGCGGCCCGCTTCCTGGTCACCGTGAAGGAGCGGCTCGAAGAAGGCGCGTTCGAAGGCGACCTCGGCCTCTGACAACCGCGGTCCCGGCGGCCGACCCCGTCCGCTCCCGGTCGCGCTCAGACGGACCTAGGCGCAGGATGCCGATATGAAGATCGCAGTGACCGGGGCGTCCGGACTGATCGGCTCCGCCCTGCTGCCCGTCCTGCGCGCGGACGGTCACGAGGTGACCAAGCTGGTCCGGCGTACGCCGGGTGCACCGGACGAGGCGCGCTGGGACCCGGCCCTCGGGACGGTCGACACGGCCGCGCTGGTGGGCACCGACGCGGTGATCCACCTGGCCGGGGTCGGCATCGGGGACCGTCGGTGGACCGACGACTACCAGCACAAGATCCTCGACAGCCGGGTCGACGGCACGACGACGATCAGCCGCACCGTCGCCGCGCTCGACCCCCGACCGCAGGTCCTGCTCTCGGCCTCAGCCGTCGGCTTCTACGGCGACACCGGCGACCGCCCCATTGACGAGTCCGCTCCGGTCGGGGCCGGCTTCCTCGCCGACGTGGTCCGGCAGTGGGAGGCCGCGACGGCGCCGGCTCGCGACGCCGGCATCCGGGTGGTGAACCTGCGCACCGGGATCGTGCTCAGTGCGGCGGGCGGCCTCCTCGGCAGGACGCTGCCGCTGTTCAAGGCCGGACTCGGCGGTCGGCTCGGCTCGGGCCGGCAGTACGTCAGCTGGATCTCGATGGCGGACGAGGTCGCTGCGATCCGCTTCCTGCTGACGGCACAGGACGTCCAGGGACCGGTCAACCTCGCCGGCCCGGCACCGGTGACGAACGCCGATTTCACGGACTCCCTCGGCAGAGCGGTGCACCGTCCGACCATCACCGTTGCACCCGCATTCGCGCTGCGCCTCGGCGTTGGCCGGTTCGCTGACGAGGGCATTCTGATCGGCCAGCGGGTGCTGCCGAAGGCACTCGAGGCCGCGGACTTCTCCTTCCAGCACAGCGATCTCGACACTGCTCTGCAGGCAGCCCTCAGCGCCGCCTGACCGCGCGTTCCCGCTCCTATCCGCCGTCGTCGCGTTCCGGCTGGATGGTCCGGATCCGCCACCCCGCCGCACCGAGCGCCAGCTGCACCCGCCAGGCCGCGGCAGCACGATCGGGGTGCCGGGCGAGGACTGCACCATCAGGGGCCAGCAATGCGTACGCCGGCATCGTGTCCACTACCCGCAACGTCGCTGTGCCCGGTTGGGACGCGAGGACAGTCGCCGATCGCACCTCGTGCGCCAGCCCATCAGCATGTGCATGATCGGCGCGGAGGGCGTCGACCACCGCGACGTCGGCCTGGGCAGCCGGTGACCCGCGCTCGTCGGCGTCGAGCAACCCGGCCTGGTCGGCGCGGGCGAGCGCCAGGTCTCGCCGCTGCACAAGCCCGGCGACAACCGCTGTCCAGTCGGCCGGCTCGGTCACCCCGCCGGCCGGCGGGGCGGCAACGGCCAGCTGGACCCCCACCTCCGGACGGCCATGGTGACCCAGCGACCAGCCCAACGCGACGGCGCCGATCGTCACGACGACTGCCAGAGTCGGCCAGGCAACCCGGGGTCGCCTGGCGACGCCTCGGACGGCCGGCGGCGGTGCAGTCGAAGCAGCCGGCGAGGCCACCGGACGCTGCGCCGGCCCTGACACCGACAAGCGTGCCGTCGGCCCTGCTGCAACGGAAGCCACGGAAGCAGAGTCTTCGACCGGCTGTGTCGCGCAGGTTGCCGCGGTCTCCCCGGTCTCGCTCGCCAGCTGGTGGCCGAAGGTGGCGGCATCCGGACGACGAGAAGCCTCCAGGGTCAACGCGGCAGCCACCACCGATGCGAGCAGCGGCGGAACTTCAGGCACCCGCCGGGACAACTCAGCTGCGAGCGAGTCGGGCCGCGACGAAAGGTCGCTGCCCAGCTGCGTCCCGCTGAGCAGCTGCCAGCAGATCGCGGCCAGGGCATAGACGTCGCCCGCGGGGGTCGGGCCGGCTCGAAGGGCGGCGGCCGGGTCGGCGTACGCGGTCGGCATCTCCGGCGGCTGGTCCAGGCGCGGGACGAGCGAGGCCAGCCCGAGGTCGGTGAGCCACGGCTGCCCGTCGTTGTCGACCAGCACGCTGGCCGGGGACAGGTCGCCGTGCACGAGGCCGCGCGCGTGGGCAGCGGCCAGCGCGCCGGCTAGCGTCCCAGCGAGAGCCACCACCTCAGCGGAGCCGATCCGTCCCCGCTCAGCCAGCAGCGAGGACAGGCTCCGCCCGTCGACGTGGTCGAGGATCAGCACGACGCCATCGCTGGCTCCGACAACAGTGCGCAGCGCGACCACGCGAGGATGACGGAACGCGGCAAGCCTGGCGGCGCCATGACGCAGGCGGTCGCGGGCGGCCGGGTCCGTGGCCGCGCGCAGACGCTTGAGCGCCACCACGGCGCCCGTTACGGTCTCGCGGGCACGCCAGACCTCGCTACCGACGCCGTAGCCGGCCAGCTCCTCGACGTCGTATCCGGCCAGGCTCCATGCAGGCACGTCCATCCGGGCCCCTCTCGCAGACCGCCAGGTCGCAGCGAATCAGGACTCCGCGACCGGCGTCCCGCGCCGTCCACAGGTAGCGTCGCGACGAACAGGCGGGCTGCCGAGCCCGCACCGAGGAGGCGCGGCACCGATGCGCGATCTGCCCCGCCACGCCGACGTGGTGGTGGTCGGCGCAGGCCTGTCCGGACTGGCAGCAGCGATACGGCTGAGCGGCGCGGGGCTCGATGTGCGCATCCTCGACAGTGCCGACGCCGTGGGCGGGCGCGTGCGCACCGATGTTGTCGACGGGCTCCGCCTCGACCGTGGCTTCCAGGTCTACAACACCGCCTACCCGGAGTCGGCCCGCCTGCTCGACCATGAGGCGCTCGACCTGCGCGCCTTCGTTCCCGGCGCGCTGGTGTGGGTAGACGGGCGGCGGCACCTGGTGGCCGACCCGCGCCGCCGACCTCTCGACGCCGTCGGCACCCTGCGCGCCCCGATCGGCACGCTGGCCGACAAGCTCCGGCTAGCCCAGCTGGCCGCCGAGGACGCGCTGCTGCCCGTGGACCGGCTGCTGCACCGGCCCGAGCGGACGACTTACGACGAGCTGCGGGCCCGGGGGCTGTCCCCCACGGTCATCGAGCGGTTCTTCCGGCCGTTCCTGTCCGGGATCTTCCTCGAGCGCGACCTCACCACGTCCAGCCGCTTCTTCGACCTCGTGTTCCGCACCTTCGCGCGCGGAGATCTCGCCGTACCTGCTACGGGTATGGCGGCCATCCCCGAGCAGCTTGCCGCCGGGCTGCCGGCGGACAGCCTGCACCTGCGCACCGCCGTCCGCAGCCTCGATGCGAAAGGAGTCGACACCGACGCCGGGCGCGTCAGCGCACGGGCCGTGGTCGTGGCCACGGCCGCGCCGGCGGCGGCCGATCTGCTGCCCGGCCTGGACGTACCTCGGATGAACG
>JALYXH010000157.1 GCA_030947185.1 Actinomycetota bacterium
AGGTGGCCGGTGGCCGGAAACGTCTCGTGGCCGGAGATGTCGATCAAGGCCTGCCCGTCGACCTGGCCCAGTGTGTTGAACGTCGGACCGGGCCCGAGTGCCACGTAGGGCACCGGGAGCAGCGCGCAGAGTCCTCCGAGTAACACCGTGAACAGCGCGGCCAGCCAGGCCGAGCGACTCCGCTGAAGCACCAGCCGAGTTTATGACGCGGCCAGGTCCCAGCCGTTGAGGGCGGATTGGCGCGGTGGCGGCCGATATCCTGCCCCGATCGATCGATGGACAGCCCGGCTACTGCTAGGGCCAGCCGTGGGCGCGGGCTTCGCTGAGCCCAGCCCAACGAGGCGCATGGAGGGAGCTCGGTGCTCAGTCGGCCGGCTGACGTCCCTCCGATCCACCGGCGAATCGCGAAAAGGTGACGCTGCCTCCGTGCTAGGCCAACGTCGGGCGAACCGGCCGCTGGTTTCGCCACGGCCGCTGCCGGCCGCCGGTGTGCAGGTGGGCCTAGCCGCGCTGTGGGTGCTGTCGCTGGCCGCCTTCAGCGGCCTCGTGAGTCAACTCTCCCGGCCGTCGGTCACGGTGACCTTGGACGGTTGGCTGTTCACCTCCACAGAGGTGCGAGGCAGCGGGGTTGTGGCCTCCTTGGGGCGCGTGCTCGTCCTGACTGGCCAGCGTGCGGTCCTGCTCCCTCTGGTGGCGGTCGCGATAGTCAGCGTCTGGCACCGAACGACGCGGGCTCGGGTGGTGGCTTCGCTGATGGCTCTGGCCGGTAGCGCGATAGCCGTGGCAGTGCTGAAGGCAGTGGTTCACCGCCCGCCCCCACACGCGCACCTCGGGCCGCTGCTCGCGAATGCCGGCAGCTCCTTCCCCTCTGGACATGTCGCCGGAGCCGCGGCAGCCGGATGGGGACTCGCGCTGTTGCTGCCATGCCGATCGAACCTGCTCTTGCGGCTGAGTGTCATGCTCGTGGCTGCCACGGCAGCGACAACGGGGGTGATGCTGCCCGGCTACCACTGGATCAGCGACTGCGCCGGCGGCCTGCTGGCAGCATCGACCGTCGTCTTGCTCCTGGAGTTCCTGGCCGCTCGCGCTGTGCAGAGGCGCGCCACGTGGACGCCGGCCCCTCTGGGCTCAGGCCCTCGATCGCCTGTTACTAAGGCAGCCGTCCCGCGCGGCCGCGGTAACTCGTGTTTGCACCGGAGCCCGTTCCGGCCCACCGGTTACTTCAGGATGTTGACCGCGCGCGCAATTACCAGGGCCGTCGTGGACAGGCTGACCGCGCTCTGCAGCCCCATCAGCACCTTGGCCCAGCGCGACAACGGCATGGTGTCGGTGGGAGAGAAGGCGGTAGCGTTGGTGAAGCTGACGTAGAGGTAGTCGACGAAGGTAGGCTCCCAGTCCGGGTGCGCCGTCTCCGGATTGCTCATCTGCGGGAAGAGAAAATCCGGGTAGTGCCGCGCCGCCTTGGCCCGCTCGAACGGCCCACCCCGGTCGTACTCCCAGTACCAGATGCCAAACACGATCACGTTGGTCAGGTAGATGGCGGCGGCGGCCGCCAGCAGCGGACCTGCCGCGTCACCGGCCTTGCTGGTAACCAGGTCGTAGTCCAGAAAGCCGGCGCTGAGCCCGTTGTCGATGCTGATCGCGGCCACCAGCGCGATGCTCAGGTAGCGGCCGACCCGGGTGGCTCTGGTCAACCGGATCGGGTTAAGAATGGTGAGCGGCACGAACAGCGCCAGTTCCAGCGCTGGGAGCAGCCAGCGCGGATGCAGCCCGAAGCGGGCTGGCAAGGCGAGCTGGAGGCCGGCGGCGACCAGGATGGCACCCGCCAGGGGCAACCGGTTTTCGCCGATCGTTGGTCGCAGCCAGGCCGGCACGTACTCCTCGAGCCGGTGCAGCTCGCGCACAGCCTCGCCGGTCAACTTGCTGCGGAGCAACGGTGGCAACGCAGCCCGCGGCTTGCCCGCGGCTGCCCCCAGCGTAGGTCCGGTGCTTGGTCCGCCACCGTCCGCCGTAGTTGTCATGCGCACAGTGTGGCGAGTCGACGGGGCAATGGCACGCAAGCGCCCGGGTCCATCCGACACCACCGGTCCCTTTCCGGGCCGGGGCTTACTGTCGTACGCGAGCCTCGTGTGTTGCCATGGCGAGGGTCGGCGGGAGGTCGGCGGTGCTCGCAGATCTGAGTTGGGCGAAGTTGTTCGTTCTGCTTGCCCTCGCCCTGCTGGTCTTCGGGCCCGAGCGGTTGCCCACCATTGCGGCCGACGCCGGCCGGCTGTTGCGTCGCCTTCGGGCGATGGCCCACGGGCTGACAGAGGATCTTAAGTCGGAACTCGGGCCGGAGTTTGGCGAGCTTGACCTGGCGTCGCTTCATCCGCGGCGCTTCGTCCAAGAGCACTTGTTCGGCCCGGACGAGCCGGCACCGGTCAGGCCGACCGGCGATCAGATGGTGCTGCCCGCGGGCGCCAGAGCACCCTATGACCCGGAAGCCACCTGACAGCCGTCACCGGGGCAGCCGGACTACCTCGGTGGGCTGCTCGGCCAGCGGGGTCGGCGGTCGGGCCGGTGCCTGACGTTCGGCCGGGGCACGACGCGCCGCGTCACTGATCCGCATCAGCAGGGCAATCACGATGTAGTTGCCGACCAGAGAGGAGCCGCCGTAGGACAGAAACGGCATCGTTTTGCCGGTCAGCGGGATCAGCCGGGTCACGCCGCCGACCACGACGAAAACCTGGAGCGCCAGCGCGAAGGCCAACCCAGCGGCGAGGAGCTTGCCGAAGCCGTCGCGGACGGAGAGCGCACTGCGCAGGCCACGCTCCACCACCAGCAGATAGATCATCAGGATCGCCATCAGGCCGACCAGGCCGAGTTCCTCACCGGCAGTCGTGGTAATGAAGTCAGTGTTGGCGAACGGCACGATCTCCGGCCGGCCCTGGCCCAGGCCGGTGCCGAAGATGCCCCCGGTGGCCAGGCCAAACAAGCCCTGCAGCAGCTGGTACGCACTGGTCGCCGCTAAAGGGAACGGGTGCAGCCAGATGTCCACCCGCTCCCGGACGTGACCGAACAACTGATAGGCGACCGTGGCGCCACCGGCGAACAGGACCAGACCGATCAGAAGCCAGGACAGCCGCTCGGTGGTGATGTAGAGCATCACCACGAAGATGCCAAAGAACAGCAGCGAGGTGCCCAGGTCCTTCTCCTGGACCAGCACCAGAAGACTGGCCAGCCAGGCCAGCGCGACCGGACCGAGGTCGCGTCCGCGCGGAAGGTCCAGGCCGGCTAGGCGACGGGTGGCGAGGGAGAGTACGTCGCGCTTGCGGGTGAAGTAGTCGGCGAAGAAGACCACCAGCGCGATCTTGGCGATCTCGCTGGGCTGGACGCTGAACCCGCCGACCCGGATCCACAGCCGGGCTCCGTTGACCTCGCTGAACCGGGCAGGCAGCAGGGCCGGCGCGAAGAGCAGGACCAGTCCGGCCAACGCGGCGCTGTAGGCGTAGCGCTGCAGCAGCTGATGCTGGCGAACGACGATCAGCACGGTGATGAACAGGGCCACGCCGATGCCGGTCCAGGCCAGCTGCAGGGTGGCCACTGGGTGCGGCACGACTCGACGCGCCGCGGTTGCCCGGGCGGCGTAGGCGAGGTCGAGCCGGTAGATCAGAGCCAGCCCGAGGCCATTGAGCGCGGCCGCAAGGGGCAGAAGCAAGGGGTCGGCGGCAGCCGCCACGCGTCGCACGATCACATGAGCCGACCCGAACAGCAGGCTCAGCACGCCGGCGAAGAGTGAGACGTGTTCCGGCCACGGTCGACCGGCGCCCAGGTTGACCGCTGTCAGGGCCATGGCGGTCAGGGCTACCGCAGCCACCAGCAGGACCAGCTCGACACGGCGGGCGCGCCGCGGGGCGCCGGGGAGCGCGCGCGGAGGTCGCATGGCCGAAGCCGAGGTGCGCACGTGAACTACCCTGCCATGAGGGCGTCCGGCCGGTCGTGGCGGGGAGGGCGGCGACCCAGGGCGAGCAACGGTCGCGCCATCGGTGTCAGGACAGGAGTCGCTCGGTGACCCAGCCGCCGATCCGCCTGCCCCCCGAACTTGATCCGCGGGCGCCCAGTGCTCCGCCGGCCAGCTCGACGGCGCCCGGCCGCCGTCGATCAAGGCAGCCGCGGTGGGTGCGCTGGTTGCGAGTAACGGCGGCAGTGACGTCGATAGGCATTCTGCTGGTTAGCTGCGGCGGGTACGTCGCCTACCGCTACTACAACGGCCGGCTCGGTCACGTCTCCATCCGGCTGCCCGGACAGGGCGCGCCCGCGGACAGTGACGGACCGGCCCAGGACTTTCTGCTGGTCGGATCGGACACCCGCGACTTCACCGGCGGCGAGGCGTTCCAGGCCAAGCCGGGCAGCGCTGACTACGTCAGTGGCCAGCGCTCGGACACGGTGATGCTCGTGCATCTGCCCCCAGGCAACGCGAAGGCGACGCTCGTCTCCTTCCCACGGGACTCCTATGTCCAGATACCGGCCCATCCCGACGACAAGGGCCACCCACAGGCCCCCTACATGGCCAAGCTGAACGAGGCGTTCGCCGTCGGAGGCCCGGCGCTGCTGGTCCAGTTGATCGAGAACCTGTCCGGGCTGCGCATCGACCATTACGTGGCGGTCGATTTTGGCGGCTTCAAGAAGATGGTGGACGCCCTGGGCGGAGTGACGTTGTGCGTCAACACGACCCGGCGTGACCGCGACAGCGGGGACTTCCTGACCAAGGGCGTTCACCCTGACGTCAGCGGGGACGTGGCGCTGTCGTTCGTGCGCGACCGCAAGGGGCTGCAGAACGGCGACCTGGATCGGATCAAGGACCAGCAGTACTTCCTGGCCCAGATGCTGCGCAGGGTCACCAGTGCGGGCACGCTCGCCAACCCGCTCAAGCTGAATGCCTTCTTGACCGCTGCCACCGGCGACGTGACCGTGGACAAGGACCTTGGCCCGGCCAACGTGCGCACCTTGGCGACCCGGCTGCGCCACCTGGACCCCGCGCATGTCACCTTCGAGACCATTCCGATCACGACCGACTCGGCGACCAGGCCGATTCACGGGATCGAGCAGAGTGTGGTGCTGATCGACCAGGCCAAAGCAGGCGCCATGTTCGGGGCCTTGCGCAACGACGCGAACGTCGCCGGACCGGCGCCGACGTCGTCGCCGGCCTCTCCCACACCGCTCCTGGTCTCGCCCGCTCAGGTGCCGGTGTCGGTTCTGAACGGCTCAGGGCGGCCCCGCCAAGCCGCGCTCGCCGCCGCCGAGCTGCGCAAGGCGGGATTTCTCGTCGTGCGTGTCGGCAACAGCGTGTCCAGCGAGCACACAGTGGTCCGCTACGGAAACGGCCGTGAGGAGGCTGCCCGAACGCTCGCGGCGGCGGTACCCGGCTCATCCCTGGTTGCGGACGCCTCGCTGACGGAGACGCTCGCCCTTGTGGTCGGAGCCGACTTCTCGGCAGTGCGGGCCCTCCCTCCGGCCGCACCGCCAGCGCCGGCCCCTGCCGCCCCAGACCCGCCGGGCGCCGTTCCTGCGGACCAGGTTTCCTGTGCGCCTTAGCGTCCAGCCCGGTTGCCGGGCGCCTCGGTGCGGCCGGACCTGTACGCCCTCATCCGGGTGGGGAACCTTTAGACTCGGTGGCGAATCCCGAGACGTTTATCTGCCAGCGCTCGTCGCTGCCCGAGGAATCGAGCCCTGACGGTGAGCCTGCTGGAGAGCCGACCGCTGCACCGGTCTCACCGCGCACGCTCAGAGGCGCGCGGTAAGCGGGTCGCCGCGGCCGCCGGCGGGGTTGACTGGATCCTGGTTGCTCTCACGGCCGCGCTATGCGTCGCGGGCGCGCTCAGCGTGTATGCGGCCACCCGCAATGGCCTCGCGGCGCACGGCCGCAACCCGCACGCCTATCTCGACCGCGATCTGATCAACGCGGCGGTCGGCGTCGCCATGGCACTCCCGCTCGCCTTTATCGACTACCGGTCGTTGCGGGCGTTTGCTCCGCTGCTGTATTTGGGGTCGACGCTGGCCCTGCTGCTGGTTCTGTCCCCGGCGGGCTCGCGGATTAACGGGGCGCACGCCTGGTTCACCTTCGGACCCGTCCAGCTTGAGCCGAGTGAGTTCGCCAAGCTGGCTATCATTCTGCTGGGCGCCGGCCTGCTTGGTGAGCCGCGCGACACCCCAGACGGCCAGCCGCGGACCCGGGACGTGCTCCTCACGCTGGCTGCTGCCGCCCTGCCGTTGCTGCTCGTCTTGGCCGAGCCGGCGTTGGGAATTGCGATCGTGATGGCCGTAATCACGCTGGCTTTGCTGGTGGTAGGCAATGCGCCGGCCCGCTGGGTAGGCGGGCTGTTGTCGGTGGCGGCGGTGGGGGTTGCCCTGGTACTGCAGCTGCACCTGCTCAAGCCGTATCAGGAGCAGCGGTTTACCGCCTTCACTCATCCGCGCGCGGACACTAGCGCCACGGGTTACCACACGGCACAGTCCGAAATCGCGATCGGCTCCGGTGGGCTCCTGGGCCAAGGCTTCCTCGATGGCACGCAGACCAATGGCGGATTCATCCCCGAGCAGCAGACGGACTTCATCTTCACGGTCACGGCCGAGGAGACCGGACTGATCGGCGGCGGGATTTTGCTCGCTCTGTTGGGCGCCCTGTTCCTGCGCGGCTACCGAATCGCCGAACGGGCGCCGGACCGCTTCGGCCAGATGATTGCCACTGCCGTTGTCAGCTGGCTGGCGTTCCAAGCCTTCGTCAACGTCGGCATGACGCTAGGAATTATGCCGGTCACCGGTCTGCCGCTGCCCTTCGTCTCTTACGGCGGCTCGGCTATGTTCGCCGACCTGCTCGGGATCGGGCTGCTGCTAAGTATCCGCCGAGTGACCGTGCAGGAGCGCGGCCGCTAGCACCCGGTCGAGCAGTGACTGCTCCGCCGGTCCCACCCGCTGCCCGTAGACCGCGCGCACCCGGTCAGCGAGGCCATGATGGACCGAGCCGTCCCGGGCGTCGGCGGATGTCCGGTCCGGTCTCGCGGGCGTCGCGGCGACAGCCGGGCCGTGTTCTGGACAGGGTTGGCCCGACGCTGCTGGTCCGGCACGGAGCGGGCTTGCCCCGCTCCTGCGGCGGTCGAGCCGGTGTCGGCGGGTGTATCCCGGCCGA
Source organism: Actinomycetota bacterium (assembly GCA_030947185.1). Lineage (GTDB taxonomy): Bacteria > Actinomycetota > Actinomycetes > JALYXH01 > JALYXH01 > JALYXH01. Next base: position 7,166 of record JALYXH010000157.1, read on the forward strand.
CGTCGCCTCGATAGGGGTTCTGGTCGTGCTCGGTGTGTCCGCCATCCAGATGTCCCGGCGCGAGGGCGAGCGAACGACAGTGGGGGAGAGGCATGTGTCGCTACCGCCGGAGTAAGCGCAGGCCAGGGACGATGTCGCCGAGGTCTCCAGAGGGTCACCCCTCAAACGCCTCGGAATTATCGGCCGGCTGCTGGCGGAGGACCTGCTCTGCGTCGGCCGAATAATGTCGATGTGTGAGGTACCACGCGGGTGCGGAGCGGATGGTCAAGCGGCGCTCGGACGGAAGCCAAGCCAGCCCCACACAGGATCGGGTACCGCTTGGACGAGTGCACGCATTTCCGCCGGGCGGAACGACGGCGTGCGGGTATCAGGGTCGCCTCCACGACACGGGACTGCTCTGGGGCGAGGGCAGTCTGACGTGGTGCCAGGAGTGCCTTGCCGCTGTTCCTTTGGACTAGGTCGGAACGGATTCGGAGTCATGCTGGTGGCAGCCACCGGTCGCCCGCGCTGTTCGATGCGGCTTCGTCATGTGGCACCCGACCGGTGGATCCGGTCGAACGTTGGGACGGCCTTGTGTGCCGCAGCGCCGCACGCAGCGGCAACGAGGATCGGCTTGGGGATGCTAGCCGCTAGCAGGACACAGACGGGCGGCGGGTCGTCGCGAACGATCGACCCTCGTGTGCCGAGCGGGAGCGACATCGGGTCGAAGCGGCACTGGCAGCTGGGCCCGCGACAGCTCCGGAGCGTGCACTCTCGTCTTCGGGTTGATCTTCGGACTGCTAGCGGATTGCTAACGAAACCAATAGCACCAGGCCGTTTTCGGTGACATCAATTGCCATGATCGACATATGAACGCGCAGGTCAGCGGCATTGTGCGACATCGGACGGGTGATCGCGACACGCCCGGGAAGCGCCTGGGGGTCAAGGGGTCGCAGGTTCAAATCCTGTCGTCCCGACGGGAAAGCGCAGGCCAGTAGGCTGACAGGCCAACTCGGGCTGCTTCTGCCGTCGTCGCCTCGGCGGGCCGCCATGCTCCGTAGCGCAAAGACGCAGTTCGCCTGTTGTGACCATTGACCGCCCGGCGCCGGCAGGTGTCCGATGCTGGCACCGCAACGTCAATACGGGGGTGGCGATGTACGCGCATCAGATGGACGTGGCACAGCCGATCGAGATGTACGACAAGGTGCGGGCCGAGGTGGAAAAGCAGCTCGGGCAGCCGGCACCCGCCGGTTGCCTCATGCACCTGGTGACGCGCACAGACGACGGTTTCCGGGTCACGGAGGTCTGGGAGTCCCACGAGGCAGCCGACCGGTTCGGCGACGAGATCATGCGACCGATCATCGAGCGGGTCGCCGGCCCCGACATGGCGGCCCAGGGTCCGCCGCCGAGCGTCGAGCTCGAGGTGCATCGCCTCGCGCTCAGCGAGCAGTCCTCGGCTGCCGTCTGAGTCGCCGTACCGGTCACCGCTCGTTTGATCCGTGGGATGCCATGCGCCTTTCCGAACTTTGCGTGTTCACCTGGCGCTACGACGACGCGGGCCGGGTACCCGACGGAGGCTTCGTCCTGATCCGGCCCTACGGCGAGCAGGGCGGCGGGTACGGCGAGGGAGACGGCACAGTCTCCGGCGACCGCCTGCGCGGGACGGTCGTCTGGTCCAACCACCCTGGACGGCGAGGCGATGGCCGCATGCTGCCGGACGTCCACGGTTTGATCACGACGGACGACGGTGCGCAGATCCTCTTCGAGCTCCGGGGACGAACGGTGTTCAACGCGGATCGAAGCCGCGGTGGCCAGGGGCTGATAGGCACCTTCGAGGCTGCCGACGACCGCTACACATGGCTGAACGACGTCGTCTGCATCGCAGAAGGCGTCATCCGGCCCGACCCGAACCGCATCGAGGTCCGTGTGTACGAAGGAGTCAACGAGCTTCTCGGGTGAGTCCTTGGGTGATGTGATCGTCAAGCGGTACGTGCTCGAATGGTTGGGCAGTTCCGTGCTCGGCTGCGCGCAGATGTGCACCCGGTCGCTCACTGCCGAGCGCCGAAACGCCGGTCGGGGAGTTGCCAGTTGATCACTCGTACGCCGTGGGCCGGGCGCTGGCTCGCGGCCGGGAGGCGGGCCGCCAGGCCAGATGCACTCAGCCTGACCGCGAGAGCGCCGGACGGGCAGTACTTCTCGGTGCTGGCAGACCGGCGTGGCGTGCTGCCCGATGTGTTCGGTGGCTGGGGCGACGGGGTCGAGCTGGTGGTCCAGGGGGCGCTGGCCCTCGTCAGCAGGGGCCTGCATCGTCGGCTGTTCCACCACAGCTGGCGGGTGAGTGTGTTCGACGACGAAGCGTCCGTCCGCCGTCGGCGTGCGCTGTGGACAGGCGAGGTGATCGGCGAGCCTGCGGCTGATGCAGCTGTCCGACGGCTCGCGGCGGCCATCGAGAGCGGCTCCTGGCAGGGGCCGAAGCAGACAGGGGATCGCGGCAGGCGGTAGTTCAAGCGCTTGCTCGTTATGCCGATGATCCGGGCATGACCCGGCACCGGCACAGCGCCGACGCCGGCGGCGACGTCGACCTGCAGCCTGCCTCCGTGCGCCGGCTGGCGGCCACGGACGCCGACTTCGTCCTGCGGATCTCTCCGGCCGGGCACGTGCTCGCCGCCAGCGACACGGTGGTCGACGTCCTGGGCTGGGATCTGGACCGGTGCGCAGCCGAGGGCCTCTGGGCGGCGATCGGTGACGACGCACAGCGGGCAGCCGTCCGCCAGCTGATCGCGCAGGTACTGACGACCGGCGGCGCCCGCACGACGCTTCAGGCCACCTCGGCGACCGGCCTCCTCTGGGTGGATGTCTCGGCGAAGCACCTGGTCGACGAGCCCGGAGCACCCATCCTGATCAGTGCCAGGGACGTGTCCGAGGACATGGCCGCGTCGGTCCAGCTTGCGGCGTCGGAGATGCAGTGGCGCGTCGCTTTCGAGCATTCGCCGATCGGCGGTGTGCTTCTCGATGGCGGCGGTGACGTCCTCGTCGTCAACGCAGCACTGTGCCGGATGCTGGGCTGGCGCGAGCACGAGCTGACTCGTATGGACGTCACCGACGTCGTGGTGTGCGAGGGCGGACTGCCCTGGGCCGACTGGTGGGCCGGGCTGCTCTCTGGCGCGCCCGGGACCTCGACAGTCGACCGGATGCTCCGGACCGCCGCGGGTGGTCAGGTCTGGGGCCGGCTGACGGCGGCCGCTGTGGCGGCCACCTCGAGCCGGTCCTCGGCGCCCCGCGTCATGATGCAGGTCGAAAACATCACCGGACGCCGTGAGGCCGAGCTGGCCCTGGCCAACCGTGCCCTGCACGACGGGCTCACCGGGGCACCCAACCGCTTTCTCACCCGGCAGTGGCTGGCCAGTGCGCTCGAAGACCACCCCGGCGGCGGCGTCGGAGTCCTCTACGGCGACCTCGACCGCTTCAAGATCGTCAACGACAGCCTCGGCCACACCGCCGGCGACAGCCTGCTCGTGCAGGTGGCCGAGCGCCTGAGGGGCCCGCTGCGGCCGGAGGATCTCCTCGGCCGGGTCGGTGGGGATGAGTTCGTGATCGTGCTGGAGAGCGTCAGCACGCCGGCCGAGCTGGCCGAGGCCGCCGGCCGGCTTGCCGAGGCCCTGGACGAGCCGTTCGCGCTGGGCGGCCACCAGCACGCGATGACGCTCAGCCTCGGCGGCACGATCGGTGCCCACCCGGAGACAGCGGACGAGGTGCTCATGCGCGCCGACATGGCGCTGCTGCGCGCCAAGCGCCTGGGCCGCGCCCGCTACGAGGCTTTCGACCCCGCCCAGGACCGGGTGGCCACCCGCGCCGACCTGCAGCTGGAGGACGAGCTGCGGATGTCCCTGAGCTCGGACGAGCTCCGGGCCTACTACCAGCCCATCGTGGCCCTCGACGACCTGGCCGTGGTGGGTCACGAAGCTCTGGTGCGCTGGCAGCACCCGGAGCTCGGCCTGCTCCCGCCGCAGCGCTTTCTCGATCTCGCGGAGAGCAGTGGGCTGATCCGTCCGCTGGGTTGGTGGATGCTCTCGCAGGCCTGCCAGGACGCCGCTGTCGGCAGCGGGGGCCTCACGGCGCACGGCTGGGTCGCGGTCAACGCCTCGCCGAGCCAGCTGGCCCGGCCCGGTGTCGCTGCGGACGTGGGCCGGGCGCTCGCCGCGTCCGGGCTGCATCCGGGCCGGCTCCACCTGGAGATCACTGAGACCGCTCTCATCACCGCGAGCGCGGCGCTGGTCGAGGAGCTGCGTGAGCTGGCCGAGCTCGGCGTACGAATCGCGCTCGACGACTTCGGCACCGGCTACTCGTCGCTGAGCCTGCTGCGGGACTTCCCCGTCCACCTGGTGAAGATCGACCGCAGCTTCATCGAGCCGGTGCTCACCGACCGCAGCGCCTACGCGATCGTGAAGGCGGTGCTGAGCATGTGCCGGGACATGGGACTGCCGACGGTGGCCGAGGGGATCGAGACCGAGGATCAGCTCGACCTGCTTCGGGACCTGGGCTGCTCCAACGGCCAGGGTTACCTGTTCGGTCGCCCGGTTCCGCTCACTGTCCGCGTCCCCGTCCCACCCCGACCGCGCATGCCGGCCCTCACCGGCCGGCCGGCGTACCACCGGAGAAGCGCATGACCGTCCCTCATCCCGCCGCCGACGTCGCCTCCCAAGAGGTGATCCGGCCCGCCGCCGTGCTGTCGGAGACGCATGCGCGGCTCATCCTGCAGGGCCTGGCCCAGGACGACGTCCAGTCGGGCGGCCACTGGTGGACTCGCGTGGGCACCTGGCGCCGGTACGAGTCGCCGTGGGCTCCCGGCTCGGCGGAGCCCGGTGATGCGGTGCACGTCGGCACGATCAGCTGCGTCTACGACAGCCCGGCCCGCTACTGCGTCACCGTCTTCCGTGTCTCGATGACGTCCTACGGGCTGCGTCAGGGCTGGACGATCGAGTCGCTGTGCGACGAGGCATTCGGCCACGCCGGGCTGACGCTCGCCGACTGCCCGCGCGCGTCGCTGACGGCCCCGCCGCGACCGTTCGACCAGGTGCAGCGCGACACCGGGCCGCCTCGCTAGGCGCCTGCCCAGGCCCGCCTAGGGCCCAGCTGGCGCCGCGTCGGGAGCTGAGCCGAGGCCGCTCGGGAACAGGTGGCTGACCTCCACCGGGCTGCCGTCGGTGCACGTCAGCGCCGCCTCCTCGAACGTCCGGTCCGCCGTCGTGATCCGCCCGTGGTGCTGGCGCAGGTGCTCGCTCCACGACGGGACCGTGTAGAGCTCCACGAAGCGGGCGAGGTCGGCGCCGTCGCGGTGCAGAGCCCACCGGGTGGCTCCGGTCCGCCGCCGTGACCGGCCGACCCGCTGCATGGCGGCGGTGAACGCCGCCGCGTTGTCGGGTGGGACCCGGTAGACCAGGCTCACCACGACCGGGCCCTCACGGGGGTCCGGCGAGAAGACCAGCTCGGGCGTCGCCCAGTGCATGGAGGGGCTCCGGTCGATGTCGGCGTCGTCGATCAGCGGCCACAGCCGGATCGTGAGCGCGCCGAGCACCAGCAGCCCCGCCGCCACCGTCATGGCCAGGGGTACGCCGAAACGCTGACCGACCAGACCCCAGCCCACCGCACCGATGGCCTGGCCCAGCATGAAGACGAGCATCCAGGTGGCCGCACCGCGGGCCCGAACCCATCCCGGCAGGGCAATCTGGTTGGCCGCCATCAAGGTGGAGAACACCCCCAGCCAGGCGAGCCCGGCCGCGACCAGCACGGCAATTCCTAGCAAGGGCGCGCGGGCATGGCCCAGGACCAGCGTCGCGCCGGCGTAGATCACCGTGAACCCGGCTATCGACGCCGAGACCGGCAGCCTGGCGCGCAGAGGCCCTAGCGCGAGCGCTCCGGTGACCGCACCCACGCCGAGGGCGCCCAGCAGCAGCCCGTAGCCCGATGCGTCCAGCCCGAGCCGTCCGTGCGCCACGACCGGCAGCAGCGCCCACAGCGCGCTGCCCGGCACGATGAACAGAGCGGTCCGCAGCAGCACCCGGCGTACGACGAGGGAGTGGCGGACGTAACGCCCGCCGGCCCAGAGCGCCGCAACGAGCCGCTCAGGCGTCTCGGCCGGCTTGTCCGCCTGGCGCCATCGGCTGACCAACCCGGCGGCGACGACGAAGGAGGCCGCGTTGACGGCGAACACCCAGCCGGCTCCGGCGGCGGCGACCAGCGCGCCCGCGATGGCGGGTCCGACGGCGCGGGCGACGTTGGTGTTGACGCCGGACAGGGCCATCGCAGAGGGGATCTGCTCCCGCGGCACGAGGTCGGGCTGGATCGCCTGCCAGGCCGGCACCATAAGGGCCGCACCGCAGCTGAGGGCGAAGGTCATCGACAGGAGCAGCACCGGCGTCATCTCGCCGGACAAAGTGATGACGGCCATCGCCGCCGCTACGGCGCCCTGGTAGGCCTGCGCGCCCATCAGCAGCCGCCGCCGGTCGAAGACGTCGGCCAGTACGCCGGAGGGCAGCGCCAGCAGGACCAGCGGGAGGCTGATCGCTGTCTGCACCAGGGCGACGAGCGTGGTGGCGTTCGGCTCGCCGACGAGGAGCCACTGGGCGCCCACCACCTGCATCCAGGTGCCGACGTTGGCGCAGAGCTGGGCAACCCACAGGGTGCGGAACAGCTTGCGGCGCAACGGCGACCAGGTGGAGGCGGCGACGCCACTCGGAGCCGGCCGGGCTATCGGCGCGTCTGCCGTCGTCACATTCCGCCCCTCGTCCCGTCAGCCGCGAAGCGAAGTCTGCCACCGGAGCGCGCGACGGTCTCCGGCAGCTCTCTTTCGGATCGCCCGGCAGAACTTCCGGCGAGAAGGTCGCATCCGGCGGAACTGTGCCCTATGTTACAGATGGGGATGGTGGTGCCGATGGTATGGCGCCGAACGGCGGATCGGTTGAACGAGCGGGCGGACGGAGGACCGGACCTTGCTGGCTGCGCGCCGCGTGGTGTCCACGCTCGTCCTCGCCGCCGCCTGCGCGGCTGTGCTCACCCCCGGCGCGGTGGCGGCGGCGGGCGGGATGCCGG
>JALYXH010000158.1 GCA_030947185.1 Actinomycetota bacterium
GGCGGTGCTCCCGCGGGTGGCGGCTACGGCGCGCGTCCCGGCGGCGCGCCCGGCGGTGGTGGTGCTCCCGGCCGTCCCGGTGGCGGTGGCTTCGCGGGCCGGCCCGGCGGAGGTGGCCCCGGTGGACGAGGGCGCGGCGGCGGGACGCAGGGGGCCTTCGGGCGCCCGGGCGGTCGCGGCCCGGTGCGTGGCCGCAAGAGCAAGAAGCAGCGCCGTCAGGAGTTCGACAACCTGCAGGCGCCGACCATGGAGGCCGGTGTCCCGCGTGGCAACGGTGAGGTGGTCCGGCTGGCCCGCGGCGCCTCGCTCGCCGACTTCGCCGACAAGATCAACGTCAACCCGGGCTCGCTCGTCCAGGTGCTGTTCGGCCTCGGCGAGATGGTGACCGCCACCCAGTCCTGCACCGACGAGACGCTCGAGCTGGTCGGCGTACAGCTGGGCTATGACGTCCAGATCGTCAGCCCGGAGGACGAGGACCGCGAACTGCTCAAGCGGTTCGACCTCGAGTTCGGGGCCGACTACGAGGACGACGCCGAGCTGGTCGCCCGGCCGCCCGTGGTCACCGTCATGGGCCACGTCGACCACGGAAAGACCAAGCTGCTCGACGCGATCCGCTCCACCGGCGTCGCCGAGGACGAGGCCGGCGGCATCACCCAGCACATCGGCGCCTACCAGGTACGCCGCAACGAGCGCACGCTGACCTTCATCGACACCCCGGGCCACGAGGCGTTCACCGCCATGCGGGCCCGTGGTGCCCAGGTGACCGACATCGTGGTGCTGGTGGTGGCCGCCGACGACGGCGTGAAGCCGCAGACCATCGAGGCGCTCAACCACGCGCAGGCCGCCGACGTGCCGATCGTGGTGGCCGTCAACAAGGTGGACAAGGAAGGGGCCGACCCGGCGAAGGTGCGCGGCCAGCTCACCGAGTACGGCCTGGTCGCCGAGGAGTACGGCGGCCAGACGCTGTTCGTGGACGTCTCGGCCCGGGCCGGCACCGGCATCGAGCAGCTGCTCGAGTCGATCCTGCTCACCGCCGACGCCGAGCTCGACCTGCGGGCCGACGCCTCGACCGACGCCCAGGGTGTCGCCATCGAGGCGCACCTGGACAAGGGCAGGGGCCCGGTGGCGACCGTCCTGGTCTCCCGCGGAACCCTGCGGGTCGGCGACTCGATCGTGGCCGGCGACGCCTTCGGCCGGGTGCGCGCCATGCTCGACGAGCACGGCGGCACTGTCGAGGAGGCCGGCCCTGCGCGGCCGGTGCAGGTGCTCGGCTTCACCTCGGTGCCCGGTGCCGGCGACAACTTCATGGTCGTCGGGGAGGACCGGATGGCCCGGCAGATCGCCGAGCAGCGGCAGGCCCGCGAGCGCAACGCCGAGCTGGCGCAGAGCCGTGGCCGGCCGACGCTCGAGGACCTGTTCGCCAAGATCGAAGAGGGCAAGGTCACCCAGCTCAACCTGATCCTCAAGGGCGACGTGTCCGGCTCGGTCGAGGCCGTCGAGGACGCCCTGCTCAAGCTCGACGTCGGCGACGAGGTCGGGCTGCGGATCATCCACCGCGGCGTCGGCGCCATCACCGAGAACGACGTGACGCTGGCCAGTGCCTCCGACGCGATCATCCTCGGCTTCAACGTCCGGCCGGAGGGCAAGGCGCGCGAGCTGGCCGACCGCGAGCACGTCGACGTCCGGCTCTACCGCGTCATCTACCAGGCGCTGGACGACATCGAGGCAGCGCTCAAGGGCATGCTCAAGCCCGAGTTCGAGGAGGTCCAGCTCGGTACGGCGGAGGTCCGCGAGGTCTTCCGCGTGCCGAAGATCGGCAACGTGGCCGGCGTCATCGTGCGGTCCGGGACGATCACCCGCAACAGCAAGGCACGGCTGGTGCGGGACGGGGTTGTGGTGTCCGACAGCCTGTCGGTCGAGTCGCTGCGGCGGTTCAAAGACGACGTCCGCGAGGTCCTGGAGGGTTACGAGTGCGGTATCGGGCTCGGCTCGTTCAACGACATCAAGCTCGAGGACGTCGTGGAGACGTTCGAGATGCGGGAGAAGCCTCGGGCTTGAGCCGGGCCCACGGCGACCGGGCCTTCTCTCGACTGCTCCGCTTGATGTCTTCGAGAAGGCCCGGCCTCCTTCGGCCCTCCGCTCGTGGCCAGCCAGCCGGCCGCTGATGTTCTGCGGAATCCTCACCATGGAGTTGCTGCTGGGGGACGTGCACTCGCTCAAGGAGAAGCGGTCCGTGGTGCGGCCGATCGTGGCCGAGCTACAGCGGCGGTACGCCGTCTCTGCCGCCGAGACCGGCCGGCTGGAACTGCACCGGCGGGCGCAGCTCGGGGTCGCGGTGGTGGCCGACGGCCCGGGCCACTGCGCGGAGGTGCTGACGGCCTGCGAGCGGCTGGTGGCCGGCCGGCCTGAGGTGGAGCTGCTGTCGGCCCGGCAGCGGCTGACCAGCTCGGACGACGAGTGAGGGAGAGGTAGCACGTGGTCGACGTCGCGAGAGCGCGCAAGCTCGCCGTACGGATCCGCGAGGTGGTCGCCGCGACCCTCGAGCTGCAGGTCAAGGACCCCCGGCTGGGGATGGTCACGATCACCGATGCCCGAGTGACCCCTGACCTGAGGGAGGCCACGCTCTACTACACGGTCTACGGCGACGAGCAGGCGCGCGCCGGCAGCGCCGCTGCCCTGGAGAGCGCGAAGGGGGTGCTGCGCTCGCAGGTCGGCCGGCAGACGGGCGTCCGCTACACCCCGTCGCTCACCTTCATCGCCGACGTGGTGCCGGACACCGCGCGGCATCTGGAGGAGCTGCTGGAGCAGGCGCGTCGGGCCGATGCTGCCGTCCAGCAGGCGGCGGCAGGAGCCGTACCGGCCGGTGACCCCGACCCGTACCGCCTGCCGGGGCGTACGGAGGCTGCCGAGGCGTCGGAGCAGGCCGGGCACGACAAGCCCACGGGTGAGGAGGAGGCTGGGTCGCGAGCGGCCGGGCACCCCGATCCGGCCGGGGTGGAGGCGGGCTCATGACGGTGACGGTCCGGGCAGCACAGCCCGTGCCGAGCCCGGCCGCGGCGGACTGGGAACGGGCGGTCGAGCTGCTCGCCTCCGCCGACTCGGTCGCGCTCGCCTGTCACATCAGTCCGGACGGCGACGCGCTGGGCTCGATGCTGGCGCTGGCGATCGCACTGGACTCGCTCGGCAAGTCGGTCACCGCGTCCTGGGGCAGCGAGCCGTTCGCGGTGCCCGCGGCGTACGCCTCGCTCTCGCGGCTGACGCTGCTCAGCCCACCGACCCGGTTCCCGGCCCGGCCGCCGCTGCTCGTGACTTTCGACACGGGCAGCCAGGACCGGCTCGGCGTCCTGGCCCCGGTGGTGGACGCCACGCTTGCTGCCGGCGGTGACGTGCTCGTCGTCGACCATCACGCGTCCAACACCGGTTACGGCTCCGTGCACCTGGTTGACGCCACCGCGGCGGCCACCGCGGTGCTCGTGGACGAGCTGCTGCGGCGCCTCGGCGTCGACCTCACTGCCGACATCGCAGCAGCCCTCTACACCGGGCTCGCCACCGACACCGGCTGCTTCAAGTTCGTATCCACCACGCCGGCGACGCATGAGCTGGCCGGGCGGCTGCTCGCCACCGGCTTCCGGCACGACCTGCTGAGCCGTGAGATCTGGGACACCAACTCCTTTGGTTACGTCCGCCTTCTCGGCGACGTGCTCGGTCGGGCGGAGCTGGAGGCCGACGCGGCCGGTGGACTGGGGCTGGTCTGGACCTGCGCGACCGCGGCCGACATGCGCACCCACGGTGTCGCCATGGAGCAGCTCGAAGGCGTGATCGACATCTTGCGGACGTCGCGGGAGGCCGAGGTCGCCGTCGTCTGCAAGCAGGACCTCGACGGGGCGATGAAGGTCTCCACCCGGTCCAAGGGGCGCATCGACGTCGGTGCCGTCTGCGTCGCTCTGGGCGGCGGCGGCCACCGGTTCGCTGCCGGGTTCACGGCCCACGACGACGCGACGACGACGATGGCTGCGGTCCGCAAGCTGCTCGCAGACGCCCCGCACCTGCCGGCGTGAGTCGCGGGCGCGGCCCGGCCGAGGGCTCGTCGCCGTCCGTGGAAGGCCTGCTCGTCGTGGACAAGCCGGCCGGCTGGACCTCGCACGACGTCGTCGCCCGGCTGCGGCGCGCCGCCGCCACCCGACGGGTCGGTCACGCCGGCACGCTGGACCCGATGGCGACGGGCGTCCTATTGGTCGGCATCGGACGGGCCACCCGGCTGCTCGGGCACCTCGCCCTCACCGACAAGGCCTACCTGGGCACCATCCGGCTGGGTTTGACCACCACGACCGACGATGCGGAGGGCGAGCCCGCCGGCGGTGCGCCGGCCGGTGCCGTGACCGACGCCCGGATCACGGCCGGCCTCGAGGCACTCACCGGCGCCATCAACCAGGTCCCGTCCTCGGTCAGCGCGATCAAGGTCGACGGAGTGCGGTCCTACGTCCGGGTTCGTGCCGGCGAACCGGTGGCGCTGCCGTCCCGGCCGGTGGTTGTGACGCGGCTGGACCTGCTCGGCGTACGCCGGGGGGGAGACGTGGTCGACCTCGAGGTGAGCGTGGAGTGCTCGAGCGGCACCTACGTGCGCGCCCTGGCCCGTGACCTGGGCGCGGGCCTCGGCGTCGGGGGGCACCTGACTGCGCTCCGCAGGACGCGCGTCGGGCAGTACGGCATCCAGAGCGCCTCGACCCTCGACGAGCTCACGGCGGAGGGGTTCCGGCTGGCCGACCGGGTGGTGTCGCTGGCCGCCGCTGCGGCAGCCGCGTTCGCCCGGCGCGAGGTCGACGCCGAGACCGCCCGGCTGGTCTCGCACGGCTCGCGCCTGCCGCCGACCGGCCGCCTGGGCCCGGTCGCGATCTTCGGCCCGGAGGGGGAGCTGCTCTCACTGGTCGAGGACCGGGACGGGGCGGCCCGGCCGTTGGTGGTCTTCGCCTCGTCCTGACCGGCGGCGCCGGTGGTGCCGTCCGCCCGGCAGCCGCGCCCGACGGGCATGGGAGGCTGGCGTTCTCCGGCCGCGGTGGGCCGGCACGGGACGGGTCGGACCAGGGAGCTTCGGTGCAGCGCTGGCGGGGCCTCGACGACGTGTCCGGCGGCTCGGAGTCCTGTGTGGTGACCATCGGGATGTTCGACGGCGTGCACCGCGGTCATCAGGTGATCATCGGCAGAGCTGTCGAGGTGGCGCGCGGGATGGGGCTGCCGGCGGTCGTCCTGAGCTTCGACCCCCACCCGGCCGCCATCGTCCGGTCCGGCAGCCCGCCCGCGGTTCTGACAGCGCCGGAGCCCAAGGCGGCCCTCCTGGCCGAGTTGGGCGTCGACGTCATGTGCGTCCTGCCGTTCACCGTCGCGTTCTCCCTGCTCTCACCCGAGGAGTTCGTCCAGCACACGCTGGTCGAGCGGCTGCATGCCGCCGCTGTCGTCGTGGGGGCCAACTTCCGGTTCGGGCACCGGGCTGCCGGGACGCTGGAAACGCTGCAGGCGCTGGGCGAGACGGGCGGGTTCACTGCCGAAGGCGTCCCACTGGTGCTGACCGGCGACGAGACGAGGGTCAGCTCGACATATGTGCGCGGACAGGTGGCGGCCGGAGACGTCGCAGCGGCCGCGCTGGCGCTTGGTCGCGAGCACCGCATCGACGGCGTCGTCGTCCGTGGAGACCGCCGCGGCCGCACGATCGGGTATCCGACCGCCAACGTCGAGCCGCAGCCCCATGCGGCCGTCCCGGGCGACGGTGTCTATGCCGGCCGGCTGCTCGTTGCGGGGTCTGCGCTGCCGGCGGCGATCTCGATCGGCAGCAACCCGACCTTCGACGGCATCGACCGGCGCGTCGAGGCCTACGTCCTCGACGCCCCGGCGGAGCTCGACCTCTATGACCAGTCGGTCGGGCTGAGCTTCGCGGCCAGGCTTCGCGACACCGTCCGCTTCGACGCCGTCGAGGAGCTGCTGGCGCAGATGGGCCGCGACGTGGACCGGGCCCGTGCCGTGCTCAGCTGAGGTTGTCCACAGCTTCCCCGACGGGGATGTCGTCGGAGCAGCCAGTCCGCCTACCGTCGGTTCACCGGTTGAACCTGTCGACGGAAAGGCGACCAGACATGAGTCCACCAGGTGGGAGCGCGGCATTCGGGGCCGAGCTGCCGACGATCTCCGCGGCCGCTACCCACGTCTTCGAGGTCAACGAGCGCATCCAGGGAGCCCTGTCGAGCCTGCTCGCCCGACTCGAGCCGCTGGCCACGACCTGGCAGGGCGGCGCCGCCAGCAGCTTCCACGTGCTCAAGCAGCGCTGGTACGACGACGCCGCCCGGCTCAATGCTGCGTTGCACGGCATCGGGGAGGCGCTGGTGGCGACCCACACGGCCTACACCGCGACCGAGGAGGCCAACCAGCAGGGCTTCACCGGCATCGCCGGCTCACTCGGGTGAGCGGCGGCAAAACCCTGACAAGGAGCGTCATGACCAGCAACGGGCACATCCTGGTGACCTTCGGCGGCCTCGCCGAGGCCCAGGCGGACACCAACGCCATCTCCCAGCAGATCACCCAGGAGCTGGCCGACCTGCGGCGCTATCTCGGCCCGCTGACCGCGTCCTGGACCGGCGCGGCGTCTGCCGACTTCCAGGCACTGCAGGCGCGGTGGGACACCAGCGCCGCCGACCTCAACGCCGTACTGCAGGGCATGTCCGCCGCCCTCGGTTCGGCCCTCGGCAACTACCAGCGGGCCGAGCAGGCCAACGCGGCGATGTGGCGCTGACCGTCACATCCGCCCCGACCATGAGGATCAGCGGGCGACCGGCGCGGTGGCGCCGGT
>JALYXH010000221.1 GCA_030947185.1 Actinomycetota bacterium
GGTGCGGTAGCCTGTCGGAGTTCGTTGACGCGAACGCCCTCCTGTCACGGAGATCCCGTGGCCGCTCTAGTCCGTAGGAGGTGGGTCCTTCGTGCGTCACTATGAACTGATGGTCATCCTCGACCCCGATCTCGAGGAGCGCACCGTCGCTCCCTCGCTCGACCAGTTCCTCGGCGTCATCCGCCAAGGGGGCGGCTCGGTCGACAAGGTCGACATCTGGGGCCGCCGCCGGCTTTCCTACGAGATCGACAAGCACACAGAGGGCATCTACGCCGTCGTCGACATCAACGCCGAGCCGGCCACGGTCAAGGAGCTCGACCGCCAGCTCAACCTCAACGAGTCGGTGCTGCGCACAAAGGTGCTCCGCCCGGACATGCACTAGCACCTCCTCTTCCCCTCCCAGCGCTCCCGCCGTACGCCGGGAGCCACCCGGACCGCCGACCGGCGGTGCGACCCAACGGCGAAGAGCGCGAGGCATCTCATGGCAGGCGAAACGATCATCACGGTCGTCGGCAACCTCACCGGCGACCCCGAACTGCGCTTCACCCCCAGCGGCGCGGCCGTGGCGAGCTTCACCGTCGCCTCCACCCCGCGCACCCTCGACAAGGCCACCAACGAGTGGAAAGACGGCGAGGCGCTGTTCCTGCGCTGCAGCATCTGGCGGCAGGCGGCGGAGAACGCCGCCGAGTCGCTCACCCGCGGCGCCCGGGTCATCGTGCAGGGCCGGCTCCAGCAGCGGTCCTTCGAGACCAAGGAGGGTGAGAAGCGCACGGTGATCGAGATGCAGGTCGACGAGGTCGGCCCCTCGCTGAAGTACGCCACCGCCAAGGTGAACAAGACCACCCGCGGCGGCGGGTCGTTCGGCGGCGGCGGCAATGGCGGCGGCAACGGAGGCGGGTCGTTCGGTGGCGGTGCCGCAGATCCCTGGGCCTCCGCACCGGCCGGTGCCGGCGCCTCGGACGAGCCTCCCTTCTAGTCCCGGTCTCCCACTTCCTCATTCGTCAGGAGCACATCTGCGATGGCCAAGCCACCGATCCGCAAGCCCAAGCGCAAGGTCTGCGTGTTCTGCAAGGACAAGATCGCCTACGTCGACTACAAGGACACCCCGCTGCTGCGCAAGTTCATCTCCGACCGGGGCAAGATCCGCGCCCGCCGGGTCTCCGGCAACTGCAGCCAGCACCAGCGCGAGGTCGCCGTGGCCGTGAAGAACAGCCGCGAGATGGCCCTGCTGCCCTACACCAGCACGACCCGCTAGAGCGGTCAGGAGCCCCGATCATGAAGCTCATCCTCACCCAAGAGGTTCCCCACCTCGGCAGCCCGGGCGACCTCGTCGAGGTCAAGGACGGCTACGGCCGCAACTTCCTGGTGCCTCAGGGGCTGGCCATCCTGGCCACCCGGGGTGCCGAGAAGCAGATCGCCACGATCCGCCGGGCTCGCCAGGTCCGCGACGTCCGCGACCTGGGCCAAGCCCGCGAGCTGGCGGGCCAGCTCGCCACCCTCTCGGTGAAGCTGCCCACCCGGGCCGGGACCGGAGGCCGGCTGTTCGGCTCGGTCACGGCCTCTGACGTCGTCGACGCCGTCGTCGCCGCGGGCGGCCCGCGCCTCGACCGGCGCAGGGTCGACCTGCTGGCGCCGATCAAGAGCGTGGGGACCCACACTGTCTCGGTCAAGGTCCACCCGGACGTCGAGACCACCCTCGCTGTCGAGGTCGTCCCGATCTAGCCGTGCGCCCCGGCCCTCCATGGGCAGCAGCACCGAGTCCGGCCCGTCCCTGCGTTGGGGCGGGCCGGTCGGCTGTCCTGGCCGGCTTTTCTGGCGTGCACAGCCTGCTGGGAGCCGTCGGTGCTGGTCGCGCCCTGCAGGCCGCCCACCAGCCGACGGGTCGGTCACGCCGGCTCCACCGGTTGTCCACAGTGGCGCGGATGCGGCGTCCCCACCCTGTGCCCAGCGCCGTCCACAGGTCCGGCAAGACGACGGCGGCGTATGCCCCGGTTTCGTGGGTGTGCCGCGGTAGACATCTCGCAGCGGTACCCGACAGCTCCGAGCTGAGCTGCCGGCCGACGACGGCAGGGAGGCGGCGCGGTGGCGGTCGAGGCGTTGGCGCCCACAGCGCCGGAGTTCGAGCGCACACCGCCGCAGGACATCGCCGCCGAGCAGTGCGTGCTCGGCGGCATGCTGCTCAGCAAGGACGCGATCGCCGACGTCGTCGAGGTCGTGCAGTCTGGTGACTTCTACAAGCCGGCGCACCAGCTCGTCTTCGACGCCGTGCTCGACCTCTACGGCAAGGGCGACCCGGCCGACCCGGTCACCGTTGCGGCCGAGCTGACCCGGCAGGGGACCATCGCCCGTGCCGGCGGCGCGCCCTACCTGCACACGTTGGTCTTCTCCGTGCCGACGGCCGCCAACGCCGGCTACTACGGCCGGATCGTCGCGGAGCGGGCCATTCTGCGCCGGCTGGTCGAGGCCGGCACCCGGGTGGTCCAGCTGGGCTACGCCGGCCTGGGCGCCGACGTCGACGACATCGTCGACCGGGCGCAGGCGGCGGTCTACGAGGTGACCGAGCGGCGTACGACGGAGGACTACGTCCGGCTGGAGTCGCTGCTCCAGCCCACGATGGACGAGATCGACGCGATCACCAGTCACAGTGGCGCGCTGACCGGCGTACCCACCGGGTTCCGCGATCTCGATGCGCTGACGAACGGCCTGCACCCCGGCCAGCTCGTCATCCTGGCCGCCCGGCCGGCCATCGGTAAGAGCACCCTCGGCCTCGACTTCGCCCGCTCGGCCTCGATCAAGCACGGGCTGCCGTCGGTGATCTTCTCGCTGGAGATGAGCAAGAGCGAGATCACCATGCGCCTGCTCTCGGCCGAGGCGCGGGTGCCGCTGCAGCACATGCGCAACGGTCCGATGACCGACGACGACTGGGGCCGGCTGGCCCGGCGGATGGGCGAGGTGGCCGAGGCGCCGCTGTTCATCGACGACTCCCCCAACCTCACGATGATGGAGATCCGGGCCAAGGCCCGCCGGCTCAAGCAGCGCCACGATCTGCGGCTCGTGGTCGTCGACTACATGCAGCTCATGAGCTCGCCGAAGCGGGTCGAGAACCGCCAGCAGGAGGTGAGCGAGATCTCGCGGTCACTCAAGCTGCTCGCGAAGGAGCTCGAGGTGCCGGTCGTCGCGATCAGCCAGCTCAACCGCTCGCCCGAGCAGCGGGCCGAGAAGAAGCCGCTGCTGTCGGACCTGCGCGAGTCGGGCAGCATCGAGCAGGACGCCGACATGGTCGTCCTGCTCTACCGGGAGGACGCCTTCGAGAAGGAGTCACCCCGCGCCGGCGAGGCCGACTTCATCGTCGCCAAGCACCGCAACGGGCCGACCGCGACGATCACCGTCGCGTTCCAGGGCCACTACTCCCGGTTCGTCGACATGAGTCCCGCCTAGACGGCTGGACCCGCTCAGCCGGCTGCGGCCTCGAGCAGGGCCGGGGCCAGCCGGCGCCACTGCTCGCGTGGCAGCCCGCGCCGGTCCGGGTCCAGGACCTGGACGCAGACGTGGTCGGCGCCGGCGTCGAGATGGGCCCGCACCCGGGCGGCCACGGCCGACTCGTCGCCCCAGGCCACGATCGTGTCCACCAGCCGGTCGCTGCCGCCGTCGGCGAAGTCCTCGTCACCGAAGCCGAACCGCCGCAGGTTGTTCGTGTAGTTCGCGAGCCGCAGGTACGACGTCGTGTGCCGCCGGGCGAGCTCGCGCGCCCGGCCCGGGTCCGACTCGAGGACTGCTGCCTGCTCCGGCACCAGCAGCTTGCCGGGCCCGAGGATGGCCCGAGCGTCAGCCGTGTGCTCGGGCGGGACGAAGTAGGTGTGGGCACCGTCAGCGCCCGTCCCGGCCAGCTCGAGCATCTTGGGGCCCAGCGCCGCCAACACGAGCGGCGGCTGCTCCCGGGGCCGGACGGCGCGGTAGACCTCCCGACCCGACATCATCGCCTCGAGATAGGCCCGCATCATCGACAGCGGCTTGGAGTAGTCGAGCCCGCGCACCTCCAGCAGCGGCGCATGGCTGACGCCGATCCCCAGCAGGAAGCGGCCGGGGAAGGCCTCGGCCAGCGCGTTCTGCCCGGCCGTCATGGCCAGCGCGTCGCGGGCCCAGATGTTGGCGATCCCCGTGGCCACCACCAGGCGTGAAGTAGCGGCGAGCAGCAGCCCGGCCGCTACGAGCACCTCCCGGCCGACGGCCTCGCCGGTCCACAGCGCGCCGTAGCCGAGCTGCTCGACCTCCGCGGCCGCGGCGCGCACGTCGTCTGCGCTCTGGTAGTCGAGCTGCCCCGTCCAGATGCCGACCCGGCCCAGCTCGATGCCCCTCACCACGTGCACGCTACCGGGGGCCGGCCGGTGTCTCGGCGGCGGCCACGGCGACCGGGGCTCGTCGCGGGACGCCGACGTAGGACACCACCCCGCCGGCCACGCACACGGCCGCGGCGACCCACATCGCCCGGTGGAAACCGGCCGTGAACGCCAGCGGGCTCAGCTGCCTGCTGCTCGACAGTCCTGCCACCAGCGGCAGGACGGCGACCGCGATCAGCCCCGCCACCCGGGCCACCGCATTGTTCACGCCGCTGGCCACACCGGCCCGGGCGTCGTCCACCGCGCCGAGCACGGTCGCGGTCAACGGTGCGACGGTGGCCGCCATGCCGAGCCCGAACGCGACAGCGCCCGGCAGCACGGCACCGACGTACGACGCGCCGGGGACCACGCGGGTCATCAGGGCGAGCCCGGCTGCCGCCAGCAACGGGCCGACGGTCATCGGCAGCCGCGGGCCGACCCGACCGGCCAGCCGCCCGGCGGAGGATGACAGCAGCAACAGCAGCACGGTCACCGGTGTCAGCGCGGCACCGGCGGCCAGCGCCGAGTAGCCGAGCCCGCGCTGGAGCTCGATGACGAGGAGGAACAACGCGCCCCCGAGGGCTCCGTAGACCGCGAGCGTGGTCAGGTTGCACGCGGTGAACGTCCGGGAGCGGAACAGGCCCAGCGGCAGCATCGGCTGGGCCCGTCCGTTCTCGACCAGGACGAACGCGACAAGTCCGAGCAGTCCCGCCAGCCCGATGGCCAGCGCGACTGCCGGACGCAGCCGGTGCGCCTCGATGAGCGGGAAGACGACCAGCCCCAGGCCCACGACAGCGACGGCGGCGCCGGTGACGTCGAGGTGCTGGCGCGCCACTCCGGGGGCACGGGCGGCGACCGGCTCGGGCACCCGGGTGACGGTGACCGCGACCGCTACCGCGACGAGCGGCACGTTCAGCAGGAACACCCAGCGCCAGGACACCGCATCCACCAGATAGCCACCGACGAACGGCCCGGCAGCGCTGGCCAGCGTCGCCAGCGCGGACCAGGCGCCGACCGCGCGGGCCCGGTCGGCCGGGGCGTACGAGGAGGACAGCAGGGCCAGGCTGCCCGGGACGAGCAGGGCCGCGGCGACGCCCTGCACCGCCCGAGCGGCGATCAGCGCGCCGGCTGACGGCGCGAGGCCGCAGGCCGCGGAGGCGAGCATGAACCCGAGCAGGCCGACCACGAACATCCGCCGTCGACCGAAGATGTCGCCCAGCGAGCCACCGACCAGGACCAGGGCGCCGAGGGTCAGCAGGTAGGCGTCGAGCACCCACTGCAGCGAGGAGAAACCGGTAGACAGGTCCCGCCCGATGGCGGGGAGGGCCACGTTGACGACCGTGCCGTCCAGGAATGCCACGCCGGAGCCCAGGACGGTCGCGAGCAGGACCCACCGGCCGGCGGCGCTGCTGTAGGCGACCAGCGGCGCTGGAGTCGACGCGCCGGTTGTCCCCGTGCCGACTACGGTGCCCACCGGGTCATCTTCCACCGGCGCCGCCGGAGAACGCGCTGCGGAGCGGGCCCTGACTGGAGGAGTACAGCAGATGCCGGGAACCGAGTACGACCTGATCGTCGTCGGTGCGGGCTCGACCGGGGAGAACGTTGCCGGCCGGGCTGTCGCTGCCGGGCTGTCCGCTGTCGTGGTGGAGGCCGAGTTGGTGGGCGGCGACTGCTCCTACTGGGCCTGCATGCCGAGCAAGGCGCTGCTGCGCAGCCCTGATGCGCTCCGAGCGGCCCGAGCGGTCGACGGAGCCCGGCAGGCAGTGACCGGCGAGCTGGACGTCGCGGCAGTCCTGCGCCGCCGCGACTCGTTCACCAGCCACTGGAAGGACGACGGTCAGGTCAGCTGGCTCGACAGCGCCGGCATCGACCTGGTCCGCGGCGTCGGACGGCTGGCCGGCCCGCGCCGCGTGGAGGTGCAGTCGGGTGACGGCAGCACGACCACGCTGGTTGCCCGCCACGCGGTTGCCCTATGCACCGGCAGCGAGGCAGTCATCCCGCCGGTGCCGGGCCTGGCCGAGGCCGAGCCGTGGACCAGTCGCGAGGCGACCAGTGCGCAGCAGATCCCGCGCCGGCTCGTCGTTCTGGGCGGCGGGGTGGTCGGTTGTGAGCTCGCCACCGCCTTCCGTGCGCTCGGCAGTGAGCAGGTCACGCTGATCCAGCGCGGACCGCGGCTGCTGCCGGCGCTCGAGCCGTTCGCCGGAGAGCGGGTGCTGGCCAGCCTGACCGAGCTGGGCGTCGACGTCCGCCTGGGCAGCCAGCTCACCGAGGTGCAGGGGACCGGTCCGCACACCCTCACCCTCGATGACGGCAGCACCCTCGAGGCCGACCGGCTGCTGGTGGCGACCGGGCGCAAGCCCCGCAGCGCTGACCTCGGGCTGGAGACGGTGGGCCTCGAGCCGGACACCTGGCTGGCGGTGGACGACACGCTGCGTGTCACCGCCGTCGAGGAAGGCTGGCTCTACGCCGCCGGCGATGCCAACCACCGGGCGCTGCTCACCCACATGGGCAAGTACCAGGCGAGGGCGTGCGGTGACGTGGTCGCCGCCCGGGCCCGCGGCGACGCCGACGCGGCCAGTCCCGGCGCCTGGAGCAGGTACGCCGCGACAGCCGATGCCGCCGCCGTACCGCAGGTCGTCTTCACCGACCCCGAGGTGGCCGCGGTCGGAATGACCGAGGCGCAGGCCCGGGAGCGCGGCCTCGACGTCCGGCTGGTCACCTACGAGCTCGGCAACGTCGCCGGCGCCAGCCTCTACGCGGACGGCTATGCAGGGCTCGCCGGCATGCTCGTCGACGAGGCCCGGCACGTGATCGTCGGCGCCACCTTCGTCGGGCCTGCCGTCGGTGACCTGCTCCATGCGGCGACGGTCGCCATCGTGGGCGAGGTGCCGCTGGAGCGGCTGTGGCACGCGGTGCCGTCCTACCCGACGACGAGTGAGATCTGGCTGCGCCTGCTGGAGACCTACGGCCTGTAGCTAGCCCTGCAGCGAGACCATCCGCAGCTCGGTCATCTCCTCGACGGCGTACGCCGGACCCTCCCGGGTGTTGCCGGAGTCCTTGACCCCGCCGTAGGGCTGCTGGTCCTCGCGGTGAGTCGGTACGTCGTTGATGAGCACCCCGCCGTACACCAGCGTGCGCGCGGCCTTGAGCGCCTTGCCGAGGTCGCGGGTGAACACCCCGGCCTGCAGGCCGTAGCGGCTGTCGTTGGCCATCGCCAGCGCCTCGTCGAAGTCGCGGAAGCGTGTCACCGTCACCACCGGTCCGAAGATCTCGCCGGACTGCACCTGCATGTCGCGGGTGACGTCGGCGAGGACCGCCGGCCGGATGCAGTTGTCGACCAGCTCGCCGCCGCACAGCAGCTTGGCCCCGGCCTCCTGCGCCTCTTCGATCCAGGCCAGCACCCGGTCCCGCTCGGCCTCGCTGATCAGCGAGGAGACGTCGGTGTCCTCCTTCATCGGGTCGCCGACGGTCAGCGCCTCCACCGCGGGAAGCAGGACCGCGAGGAAGTCCTCGGCGATGTCCTCGTGCAGGAAGATCCGCTGGGTCGAGATGCAGGACTGCCCGGCGTGGGCGAAGCCGGCCGTCGCGGTCTTGGTCGCCGCCGTCTCCCAGTCGCCGCCGACGTCGACCACGAGGGGCGAGTTGGAGCCGAGCTCGAGGCGGACCTTCTTCTTCGGAGCCTTGCCGGCCATCGCCCAGCCGACGTCCGAGGACCCGGTGAAGGTCAGATAGGCGATGTCGTCCGAGCCGACCATCGGCTCACCGACCGCGCCCCCGCCCCCGGTCACCACATTGAGCCAGCCCCGAGGGACGCCGAGCTCCACCAGCAGCCGGGCCAGCAGCAGGGAGCTGACCGGAGTCTGTGACGCGGGCTTGAGCACGACCGGGCAGCCGGCCGCGAGCGCCGGCGCCACCTTGTGGGCCACCAGGTTGAGCGGGAAGTTGAACGGCGCGATAGCACCGACGATCCCGACCGGGACGCGCAGGGTGAACGCGGTTCGGCCGGCGCCGCCCTCGGTCGCCTCGATCGGCACGACGGTCCCTGCCAGGTCGCGAGCGGCGGCGGCTGCGAAGGCGAACGTGTCAACGGCGCGCTGCGCTTCGAGCCGGGCGGTCTTGATCGGCTTGGCCGACTCGGCAGCGATCGCCCGGGCGAACTCCTCGTTGCGCTCCGCCAGGGCGCCTGCCGCCCGCTCCAGGACCGAGATGCGCTCGTGACGGGGGAAGTCGTCGCGCGCGAGCGCGGCCTTGGCGGCCGCGACGGCAGCGGCGACGTCCCGCTCGCCGCCGGCCGGCACTCGCGCGACCAGGGACCCGTCGTACGGCGAGCGCACCTCGCCGTCACCGTGCTCGCCGGCGGCCAGCCAGTCGCCGTCTATCAGCATGGACTGCGGTGGGAACATCGGATCGGGCACGGAAGTCTCCTCGCGGTTCGCGGTCGACGCTTACCTGCCCACCTCGGGCGCAGGCACGCTCGGGCCCTGGATCTCGCAATGGTCCATTCGGCCTAACTTCGCGAGTTTCGCTGCCGACAACCTTTACACACGCTGTAGTGGGGCAGATACAGTCTGTGGACCTCCCCGGCCGATACACCGAAGGACTCTGCTGAGTCGTCCGGTGCCGGCCAGCGTGTCATGCGGGGCTCCGCGCAGTGGTTTGAGAGGACGGATCAGTGTCATCGGTACGACGGACGCGGCGACCAGGAGTGGTCTCCGCGCTGTCCGTGACCGGCTTGATCCTGATCGCGACCGGCGGCACCGCATTGGTCCTGATCACCGGGAACGACGTGGTCACCGGTGGCTCGGTGAGCGCCGCGCCGTCGCCGCCGGGTGCGGTCGTGCTCAACGACCTGCGGGCGATCACCGTGCCGAGCCAGCCCACGTCCACGCCGACAGCTCGAGGTAACGGTGGACGTCCCGGCACCGCAGGGGCGCCCGCCGTCAACGGTGGCGCGGGAGCAGCCGGGCCCGCGGGCCAGGCAGCTCCATCGGCCGGCCGCGGGCCGCAGTCGGCCGGTGGCCCCGGTTCGGTGCTGGCAGCCGGTCCGCTGGCGGGCACCGGTGCGCTGACGGGCGCGGGTACTGGGGCGGGCACGGCTGGCGGCACCGGCGCGTCCACGGGGGCGCTGACCGGGAGGACGGGAACGGGGACGCTGGGCGCGGGTACCCCCCCCACCGCCGCCTCGCTGAGCGCCGCCTCCTTTAGCGCTGCCTCACCCGGCGCGGGCACCCCCGCCACCGGCTCCCTGAGCGCCGCCTCCCTTAGCGCCGCCTCCCTTAGCGCCGCCTCCCTGAGCGCTGGCTCACCCAGCGCGGGCACCCTGTTCGCAGCAGCCGGGCGCGCGGGAAGCACGGCGCCCGTTGCCGGTCAGCTGTCGCCCGCCTCGCTGACCGGTCCGGCGTCAGGCGGCGCCGGTAGCGGCGGCGGCATGCTCGGGCCGCCGATGCCGCCCTCAGCAGGGAAGGGTGGCGGTGCGGCGGGAGCCGGCGCGCTGGGCCAGCTGCTGCTGGCGCTGCGGACGACGGGTTCGGCCAGTCCGGCGCAGCTGTCGGCTCTGAGCTTCCTGCTGGCCGACGCGCAGGTCGACGCGCCCAAGACCATCCCCGGCCTGCAGGACGCGACCGAGGACAGCGCAGCCGGAGCGCAGCTCGCCGCGCACGAGGTGCGCGCGCTGGTGAAGGCGGTCGACAAGGCGTGCTCCCACGACTCGTGCCTGCCGCCCGCCGAGCCGAAGGCCGCCGCGCCGGAGCGCCAGGGTGCCGGCCGCGGCCAGGTCGCCGTACCGCCGGCCACCCCGCGCCAGGCCGAGGCGCAGCCGCAGCCGCAGCCGGCGCCCGAGCCCAGCCTCGACAAGTCGGTCCTCAAGCAGATCGAGAAGGACGCCAAGAAGGCTGAGAAGAAGCAGGCCAAGAAGGCCAAGAAGGCCAAGAAGGGCGACCAGGGCGAGGGGCGCAAGGACGACTAGCAGCGATCGGCGTCGGCTTCTGCCACGATGACGTCAGCACCAGGTTTGCTGCCGACCGCGGAGACCCCGCAGGAGCAGGTGCCGGGTACGAGGAGACGCGAATGGCGCGAAGCAGAGCCGCGAGCCGAGCTGCGGACGGCAGCGCCGGCCAGATCGGCACCGAGCTCGTCCAGCTGCTCACTCCCGAAGGCGAGCGCGTCGAGCACCCGGACTATGCGATCGAGCTGTCCGACGAGGAGTACCGCGGCCTCTACCGCGACCTGGTTCTCGTACGCCGGATCGATGTCGAGGCGACTGCGCTGCAGCGCCAGGGCGAGCTGGGCATCTGGGCGGCGCTGCTCGGGCAGGAAGCGGCTCAGGTCGGGTCCGGCCGGGCCATGAAGCCGCACGACCACGCCTTCCCGACCTACCGGGAGCACGGGGTCGCCTACTGCCGGGGGGTGGACCCGCTCGAGCTCCTGGCGCTGTTCCGAGGCGTCAACAGCGGCGGCTGGGATCCCCGGGAGAAGAACTTCGCCCTCTACACGATCGTCATCGGCTCGCAGACCCTGCACGCGACCGGCTATGCGATGGGAATCCAGAAGGACGGTTCCGACGACGCGGTGATCGCCTACTTCGGTGACGGCGCATCCAGCCAGGGCGACGTCAACGAGGCGTTCGTCTGGGCCAGCGTCTTCAACGCCCCTGTCGTGTTCTTCTGCCAGAACAACCAGTGGGCCATCTCGGAGCCGCTGGAGAAGCAGACCCGCATCCCGCTCTACCAGCGGGCCCGCGGCTTCGGGTTCCCCGGCGTACGGGTGGACGGCAACGACGTGCTGGCGACGCTAGCCGTCACCCGGGCGGCGCTGGACAACGCCCGCGACGGCAACGGCCCCACGCTGATCGAGGCCTTCACCTACCGGATGGGCGCCCACACCACCTCCGACGACCCGACCCGCTACCGGCTGGCCAGCGAGCTGGAGGCCTGGAAGCTCAAGGACCCGCTGGAGCGCATGAAGGCCTTTCTCTACAAGCAGCAGCTCGTCGACGCAGCCTTCATGGACTCGGTGGAGGCAGATGCCGACGCGCTGGCGGCCCGCATCCGCGCCGGGTGCATCGAGATGCCCGACCCCGACCCGCTGACGATCTTCGACAACGTCTATGCGGAGCGGACGGCGCTGCTTGAGGAAGAGCGTGCGCAGTTCGAGAGCTACCTCGGCTCGTTCGCCGACGCCGGCGCGAAGGGCTGACCACGATGGCGACGTACACGCTGGCCAAGGCCCTCAACGAGGGCCTGCGCAAGGCGATGGATGCCGATGCCAAGACCCTGGTCATGGGCGAGGACGTGGGCCGGCTGGGGGGTGTGTTCCGGGTCACCGACGGGCTGCAGAAGGACTTCGGCGAGGACCGGGTCATCGATACGCCGCTGGCTGAGTCCGGCATCGTCGGGACGGCCATCGGGCTGGCGCTGCGGGGCTACCGGCCGGTCTGCGAGATCCAGTTCGACGGGTTCGTCTACCCCGCCTTCGACCAGATCGTCTCGCAGCTGGCCAAGTACCGTTACCGCTCCGGCGGCCGGGCCGCGCTGCCCGTCACGATCCGGATCCCCTTCGGCGGCGGGATCGGCGCGGTCGAGCACCACAGCGAGTCCCCGGAGAACTACTTCGCCCACACCGCCGGGCTCAAGGTGGTCGCCTGCTCCAATCCCGTCGATGCCTACTTCATGATCCAGCAGGCGGTCGCGCTCGACGACCCGGTCATCTTCTTCGAGCCCAAGCGCCGCTACTGGGAGAAGGCCGAGCTCGACCCGGCCGCTACCCCGATGCCGCTGGACCGCGCGCGGGTGGTCCGGGCCGGCAGCGATGCGACGCTGGTGACCTACGGGCCGATGGTCAAGACCTGCCTCGACGCCGCCCTGGCCGCCGAGGAGGACGGCCGGGACCTCGAGGTGATCGACCTGCGCTCGCTCTCGCCGCTGGATATCGACACAGTGCTCGACTCGGTCCGGCGGACCGGGCACTGCGTAGTGGTCTCCGAGGCGCCTACCTTCGGCTCGCTGGCGGGCGAGGTGGCGACCCAGGTCGGCGAGCGGGCGTTCTACTCCCTGGAGGCCCCGGTGCTGCGGGTAGGTGGGTTCAACACGCCCTACCCCCCCTCCCGCTTGGAGGAGGAGTTCCTGCCCGACCTCGACCGGGTGCTCGACGCCGTCGACCGATCCCTCGCCTACTAGGAGTCGGCCATGGCGCGTCTGAAGGACTTCAAGCTGCCCGACCTGGGTGAAGGGCTCACCGAGGGCGAAATCCTCAAGTGGTATGTCGGCCTCGGCGACACGGTGCGGCTCAACCAGCCGCTGGTCGAGGTGGAGACGGCGAAGGCGGCGGTGGAGGTGCCCTCGCCGTACGCCGGTGTCGTCACCGCGATCCCGCACGGTGAGGGCGAGACCGTCGACGTCGGCGCTGTGATCGTCACCTTCGACACCGAGCCGGGCGCCACCGAGCCGGCCGCCGAGGCGATGGAGGACCTGACCGCCGTCGCGCCGGCGCCCGAGGAGGGGGCGATCGAGCCCGGACTGATCGGCGGTCCCGCGCCGGGGGGGCGCACGTCGGTCCTGGTCGGCTACGGACCGCGCTCGGTGACTGCCAAGCGCCGGGCCCGTACGTCGGCCGGTACGCCGGGCGCGGCTCCCCAC
>JALYXH010000198.1 GCA_030947185.1 Actinomycetota bacterium
GCCGGGAGCCGCCCCGAGCGGGTGAGCGGGGGCTCGGTGAGCCCTCGTGACGCGGCAGCCGTGGCGGCCCAGCTGGGCCGGCCGCCCCGTGGCCTGCGGTCGGTGGCCCACCGCTGCGGCTGCGGCCTGCCCGACGTCGTCGAGACCGCGCCGCGACTGCCGGACGGCCGTCCCTTCCCGACGCTGTACTACCTGACCTGCCCGCGCGCCTGCTCCGCCGTCGGCCGGCTGGAGGCGGCCGGCGTGATGCGGGCGATGACCGAGCGACTGGCGACCGATGCGCGGCTGGCGGCCGGCTACGCCGAGGCGCATCGCGACTACCTGCGCCGCCGTGACGCCGTCGAGACCCTGCCGGGCGGGGTCAGTGCCGGCGGGATGCCCGACCGGGTCAAGTGCCTGCACGTGCTGGTGGCGCACGAGCTGGCGGTGCCGGGTGCCAACCCGCTCGGCCGGGAGGCGCTCGACGCGCTGGCCGACTGGTCGGCCGCCGGGCCGTGCGTGCCGGCATGAGCCGGGTGGCCGCGATCGACTGCGGCACCAACTCGCTGCGGCTCCTCGTCGCCGACGCCGACGCCGCTGCCGGCACCCTGAGCGACGTGGTACGCCGGATGGAGGTGGTCCGGCTGGGCAGCGGGGTGGACCGGACCGGCCGGCTCGACCCGGTAGCGCTCGACCGCACGCTGCGGATGCTGGCCGACTACGCCCGGCAGATCGACGGGCTCGGCGTGGACCGGGTGCGCATGTGCGCGACCTCGGCCACCAGGGATGCGGCCAACCGGGACGAGTTCGTCACCGGCGTCCACTCGGTGCTCGGCGTCGAACCCGAGGTGGTGAGTGGGGACGACGAGGCGGCGCTGTCGTTCACCGGCGCCACCCGCGAGCTCACGACCGACAGCGGGCTGGACCCGCCGTACCTCGTGGTGGACATCGGGGGCGGCTCGACCGAGTTCGTCCTCGGGTCGACCTCGATGCAGGCAGCTCGCTCGATCGACGTCGGCTGCGTGCGGCTGACCGAGCGCCACCTGGACGACGACCCACCGACGGCCGGCCAGGTGGCCGCCGCTGTCGCCGACATCGAGTCCGGCCTCGACGCCGTGCGCGCGAGCGTGCCGGTGGAGGAGGCCGTGACCCTCGTCGGGCTGGCCGGCTCGGTGACCACGGTCGCAGCGCTGGCCCTGGACCTCCCGGCCTACGACCCGGATCGGATCCATCACGCGCGGGTGTCGGCAGCTGACGTGCATGCCGTGACCGGGCGCCTCTTCGCCATGCCGCGCAGCGAGCGGGCCGGGCTCGCGGTCATGCACGCGGGCCGGGTCGACGTGATCGCCGCCGGCGCCCTGGTACTGGACACGGTCATGAGCAGGCTCGGGTGGGCCTCCGTCGTGGCCAGCGAGCACGACATCCTCGACGGCATCGCCTGGTCGCTCGCCGATGCCGCTGCGGGGTAAGGCGGAACTGCCCGTGCCGGTGGTGTCACGCCACGACGCCGGGGAAGACTCTCCCCCGCGACGTACCCGAGCCGAGGAGCACACCGTGAGCAACGAGCTGCAGCCGGTCGAGCTGACCACCGAGGAGCTGGCCGCGCAGAGCGGAGAGGCACTGCCCGAGCGGGAGCAGATGTCGCTCGTGAACGCCAATGTGGCCGCGCCGGTCAACCTGGCCGCTGCCCTCAACGTGGCGTCGGACAACTCGGTGGCCTACGCCAACGCCCAGCAGACGGCGCCGATCACCCAGTCCAACTAGGCCGGGAGCCTCCGCGATGGCAGCCGACCGTCCCCGCCGGACCACTCGGACGATCAATGTCGAGTCGCCGGTGAACGTGCGACTCCAGGTCAACAGCAGCACGGGCGGTACGTCGGTCGCGTCGTCCACCCAGGACGCGCCGATCGTGCAGACCACCCGACGATCCCGGCGTACGCCGACAGACGTGGCGCCGGGGCCGCAGCCGCGCCCCGACGAGTCGGCACCGTGACCGCGGACTGCGCTCACCGACGCCGACCTGGAGGGTCAGCGCGGCGAAGCGCTGCCGACCCGGGAGCTGATGAGCCTGCTCAGTCCGACGTCGGGATCGGGCGTTCTCCCCGGGCTCACGGGCGGGGAGACCTCGACCACGACGCCCGGACCGGGGACCGCTGACACCGGCACCTCCACGGCGCACGGTGCCGCGCAGTTCACCCCACCGCCGGCAGCCGGCACCTACAGCCCGGCGCAGAGCTCGACCTCGACGACCTGACGGGGCGGGCCGATAGGGCCCACCCGTGGCAGAGTTGGCACCTGTTGCCGGCCGCCCGGGCCCGGTGCGCGAGGGAAGTTGGGTCATGGGCGAGCGCGTGAGCTTCCGCAGCAACGGCGAGGGCGCAGCGGGCTACCTGGCGCTGCCGCCGGCAGGGTCGGGACCGGGTGTGCTGGTCATCCAGGAGTGGTGGGGGCTGGTCCCGCACATCGAAGACGTCGCCGACCGGCTGGCGGCGACCGGCTTCGTCGCTCTCGCGCCCGACCTCTACCACGGCACCTCGACGAGGGAGCCGGACGACGCCATGAAGCTGCTGATGGGCATGGCGATGGACCGGGCCGCGAAGGACATCGCCGGCGCTGCCACCTCCCTCATCGCGCGAACCGAGTGCAGCAGTGACCAGGTTGGCTGCGTCGGCTTCTGCATGGGCGGGAGCCTGGCTCTCTGGTCGGCCACGCTGTGCCCGGAGGTCAATGCGACTGTCGCGTTCTATCCGGGCATGCCCTGGGACCGGCTGCAGCCGAGCTGGTCGGCGTACGACGGCAAGGCAGCAGTGATCCACACCGACGAGCACGAGGGGGGCAGTGCCGCCGACGGGATCCAGCAGGCCGCGCGGGCCATTGAGGCAGCCGGCGGCGCGGTCACGCTCTACGACTACCCGGGCACCAGTCACGCCTTCTTCAACGACACCAGGCCCGAGGTGTACGACGAGGAGGCAGCCGGTCTCGCCTGGCAGCGCACCGTCGAGTTCTTCGGAGCCCGGCTGGGCGGCGGTCCTCGATCCTGATGGCGGTCGCCCCGGGAAGCGGCTGGCCGGGCGATCTTGCCAGCCGGTCCACGCCGGTCGCGCGCGACAGGGACGACGTGCTGCGGCTGGCCCGCACCGCGCCCAGCCTGGACCATCTCGACGGACGGATCTCGGTCTGCCGGGCCTGCCCACGCCTTGTCCAGTGGCGCGAGCAGGTGGCGCTCGAGAAGCGCTCGGCGTACGCCGGCGAGCGCTACTGGGGGCGGCCGATCCCCGGTCTCGGGCCGGTCCGGGCCCGGATCGCTGTGCTCGGGCTGGCGCCGGCAGCGCACGGTGGCAACCGCACCGGCCGCATCTTCACGGGCGACCGCAGCGGGGACTGGCTCTTCGCGGCGATGCACCGGGCCGGACTGGCCAGCCGCCCGACCAGTGAACGGGCCGGCGACGGGCTCCGGCTCATCGACGCGCGGGTGCTGGCCGCCGTCCACTGCGCGCCGCCGGCCAACAAGCCGACGGTCGAGGAGCGTGACACCTGCCGGCCCTGGGTGGAGCGCGAGCTCGCCATGCTCGCCCCCACCCTGCGCGCCGTCGTGGTCCTC
>JALYXH010000222.1 GCA_030947185.1 Actinomycetota bacterium
GTGGTGGCGCTCGCGGCTCTGCGCAACGCTGCCCGCCTGACCGGCCGGTCGCTCGGGAACCTGCGAGCCGTGGTCTCTGGGGCCGGCGCAGCGGGGGTGGCGGTGACCCGGATCCTCCTCGAGGCTGGCATCGGCGACATCGCGGTCGCCGACAGCAAGGGCATCCTGCATAGCGGCCGCCCGGACCTCAACGAGATCAAGCGGATGCTCGCTGCCGACACCAACAAGGCAGGCCACACCGGCTCGTTCGTCGAGGCGCTTGCTGGCGCAGACGTCCTGATCGGGCTGTCGGCCGGCACCGTGCCGGAGTCGGCCGTGGCCACGCTGGCGGGCGACTGCATGATCTTCGCGATGGCCAACCCCAACCCCGAGGTCGACCCGGAGGTCGCCCACCGGTACGCCCGGGTGGTGGCGACCGGCCGCAGCGACTACCCCAACCAGATCAACAATGTGCTCGCCTTCCCGGGCATCTTCCGCGGCGCCCTCGACGTCCGCGCCACGGCGATCACCGAGGGGATGAAGCTCGCGGCCGCCACGGCGATCGCCGACGTCGTGGGCGAGGACCTGCGAGAGGACTACGTGATCCCGAGCGTCTTCGACGACCGGGTGGCGCCGGCGGTGGCGGCGGCCGTGTCGGCCGCCGCCCGGATCGAGGGCGTCGCCCGTCGCTGAGCACCGCCCGTCGGTGAGCACCGCCTGTCGGTGAGC
Source organism: Actinomycetota bacterium (assembly GCA_030947185.1). Taxonomy (GTDB): domain Bacteria; phylum Actinomycetota; class Actinomycetes; order JALYXH01; family JALYXH01; genus JALYXH01. Next base: position 709 of record JALYXH010000222.1, read on the forward strand.
ACCGCCTGTAGGTGAGCACCGCCTGTAGGTGAGGACCGCCCGTCGGTAGGGTGACCGCCATGCTTGCCGTCACCGCAGCCCGGATCTCTCCCGACGACCCGATCGCCGGACTCGAGGTGGGGGAGCGTCCTGACCCCACGGCCCCGGACGGCTGGACCACCGTCACGGTGCGGGCCGCCGCGCTCAACCACCACGACCTGTGGTCGCTCAAGGGCGTCGGCCTGAAAGCAGACCAGCTGCCCATGATTCTCGGCTGTGACGCTGCCGGCGTCGACGAGGACGGGAACGAGGTAGTGGTCCACGCCGTCATCGGCGACCCGGGCGCGGGTGACGGGGACGAGACGCTCGACCCCAAGCGCTCGCTGCTCTCCGAGCGGTACGACGGGACGCTGGCCGAGCGGGTCGCCGTACCGAAGCGGAACCTGGTCGCCAAGCCTGCCGCGCTGTCGTTCGAGGAGGCGGCCTGCTTGCCGACCGCGTGGCTGACGGCGTACCGGATGCTGTTCACCAAAGCGCAGCTCTCGCCGGGCCGGCGCGTGCTGGTGCAGGGCGCCGGCGGGGGCGTGGCGACGGCGGCGATCGTGCTGGGCCGGGCGGCCGGGCTGCGCGTCTACGTGACCAGCCGGAACGAGGCCAAGCGGGCACGGGCACTCGAGCTCGGGGCCGCCGACGCGTTCGAGACCGGCGCCCGACTCCCGGAGCGGGTCGACGCCGTGATCGAGACGGTCGGCGAAGCGACCTGGTCGCACTCGGTGAAGGCGCTCAAGCCCGGCGGCGTCATCGTCGTCTCCGGTGCGACCAGTGGACCCAACCCACCGGCCGACCTGACCCGCACCTTCTTCCTCCAGCTGCGGGTGCTGGGCTCGACGATGGGGACCCGCGCGGAGCTGGAGCAGCTGATCCGCTTCCTCGAGGTCACCGGCGCCCGGCCGCTCGTCGACGACGTGCTGCCGCTGGCCGACGCCCGCGACGGCTTTGCCCGGCTGGAGAAGGGCGACGTCTTCGGCAAGATCGTTCTCCGGACCTGACGACGTCCGCGCCCACGTCGGCCATGCGGGTCGCCGTCGTCTCCGGAGCCGCGCCCGGTCACGCCTTTCCCGCGGCGGCAGTAGCGCAGGCGGCGGTCGGGCGAGGCCATGACGCTCTGCTGCTGACCGGCCGGCAGTGGCTGCCGGCGCTGGCTCGCGACGGGATCCCGGCGATCGAGCTGCCCTCGGCCGGCTTCGGGCCGGCGAGCGCCTCCTTCGGCTACCAGCTCTACGTGCACGGCGCCCGGGCCACGCCGGTGCTGGCCGACGTGCTCAGGGAGTTCGACCCCGACGTGGTGGTCGTGGACACGCTCACGGTCTCCGGCTCGTTCGCGGCCGGGCTGATCGGGCGGCCGTGGGTCGAGCTGGTGCCGCACCGTCTCTACGAGCCCTCCAGGGTGCTGCCTCCGGCCGGCACGCCGTTCCGTCCGGGCCGGACGCCGGTGGGCCGGGCCCGCGACGCCGCCCTGCGGCGGCTGGCCGCGCGCGGCATCGCCCTCGGTGCGGCCGAGAAGTCGGCTGCACGGGTGTCGCTGGGGCTGCCGCCGACCGGCCCGCCGGCAGCCCGCTTGGTGGCAACCCTGCCCGGCTTCGAGCACCCCCGGCCCGACTGGCCGGCCGACGCTGTCCTGGTCGGTCCGCTTGCCTGGGACCCCGCCGAGGGTGACCTCCCGCTACCGCCGGGCCAGGACCCGCTGGTCTTCCTGTCGGCGTCCACTGCGAGCGGCGGCGCCACCGACCTGCTGGGGGTGGCCCTGACCGGCCTGACGGGTGTCCGGCTCGCCTGCACCCAGCTCGTCGAGCACCTCGGCCCGCTCCCGGCCTGGGCGGTGGCCGGACCGGGGCGGCAGGCGAGCGTGCTGGCGGCGGCGAGGGTGGTCGTGGCCGGTGCGGGTCACGGGCTGCTGGCCAAGTCGCTGGCCGCGGGGGTCCCGATGGTCGTCGTCCCCGGCGTCGGTGACCAGGGCGCCAACGCCTCTCGCCTGGTCGAGCTGCACGCGGGCGTCGCGATCCCGCGGCGCCGGCTCACGCCCGCCCGGCTGGCCGCCGCGGTCGCGCGAGTGATCGGCGATCCGGCGTACGCCGAAGCCGCCGCCCGGGTGGCCTCGACCGCTGCCGGCCTGGGACCGGGCCGGGCAGTGGAGGCGGTCGAGGCCGTCGTCGCCGGGCAAGCGGCACAATGGCGACCATGAACGAGCTCACGGGCGTGGCGGTGGTGACCGGGTCGTCGTCGGGGATCGGAGCGGCCATCGCGCGAGCGCTGGCGGCCAACGGGATGACCGTCGTGGTCAACTCCAGATCGTCGGTCGCCGAGGGCGAAGCGGTCGCGGCGGAGCTGCCGGGCGCGGCGTACGTGCAGGCCGATGTCGCGGACGAGGCGTCGGCCGAACGGCTGGTCGCGCAGACGGTCGACCGGTTCGGTCGGCTCGACCTGCTGGTCAACAACGCGGGTACGACGAAGGTCATCCCGCATGACGACCTGGCGGCGGCGAGCGTCGAGGTGTGGCGGGACATCTTCGAGACCAACGTGTTCGGCGCCTGGACGATGACGCGGGCCGCCGTTCCCCATCTGCGCGAGTCCGGGGCCGGGCACGTGCTGAACATGACCTCGTTGGCCGGCGTCCGGCCCATCGGCAGCTCGATCCCGTACGCGGCGAGCAAGGCTGCGCTCAACCACATGACCCGGCTCCTGGCCGCCGTCCTTGGGCCCGCCGTCCGGGTCAACGCGGTGGCCCCTGGCCTGGTCGACACCGGCTGGACCGCTGACTGGAGCGAGGTGCGCGCGATGGTGCACGAGACAGCGCCGCTGCGCCGGTCCGCGACCCCGGAGGACATCGCCGAGATGGTGCTGGGCCTGCACCGCTCGACCTACGTCACCGGCCAGGTCGTCCTGGTCGACGGCGGTCTGCACCTGCGCTGAGGCCGGCTACTCCTCGTCGTCGAGGCGGGCCAGCCAGCTGGCCAGCCGCTCGACCGGGACCTCGAAGTCGGGGTTGAGGTCGACGAAGGTGCGCAGCCGGCCGGCCAGCCACTCGATGCTCACGCTCTCCTCGCCGCGGCGGTCGGCGAGCTCCTCTATACCCCGGTCGGTGAAGTACACAGCGGCTAGCGCGGGGCGAAGGCCGCTTCGACGAGGGCCGCCTGCTCGGTGTCGTGGACGCCGTGCGACCCCGCGCTCGGGCTCGCGCTGGCGCGCCGCGAGACCCGTCGCAGCGACCGGCCCTCGGCCAGGAAGTCGGACAGGTGCAGGGCCACGTGCGGCCACGCACCCATGTTGGCCGGCTCCTCCTGCACCCAGACGACGTCGGCCGCGTTCGGGTACGCCGCCAGCGCGTCGGCGATCTCCTCGCCCGGCAGCGGCGCGAGCTGTTCGACCCGGACGATCGCAGTCGGCCCGGCCGTGCCGTCGCCGCCTTCCTGCTTCCGACGAGCCAGCGCGAGGTCGTAGAAGACCTTGCCCGTGCACAGGAGGAGCCGGGTGACGTCGTCGGCCAGGGGCGGCTCCGGGTCGGCGAGCACCGGCTGGAAGCTCCCACCGGTGAAGTCGGCGAGTGCCGACGTCGCCGTCTTGAGCCGCAGCATCGACTTGGGCGTGAACACGATGAGGGGCCGGTGGCTCCCGCCGAGCGCCTGCCGGCGCAGCAGATGGAAGTAGCTGGCAGGCGTCGAGGGCATGGCCACTGTCATGTTGTCCTCGGCGCACATGGCGAGGTAGCGCTCGATCCGGCCGGAGGAGTGGTCCGGTCCCTGCCCCTCGTAGCCGTGCGGGAGCAGCAGGGTCACCCCGGACTGCTGCCCCCACTTGGCCTCACCGGCGGCGATGAACTCGTCAACGATTGACTGGGCGCCGTTGGCGAAGTCACCGAACTGCGCCTCCCACAGGACGAGCGCCTCGGGCCGGGCAACCGAGTAGCCGTACTCGAACCCCATCGCGGCGAACTCGCTCAGCAGCGAGTCGTAGACGTAGAACGTGCCCTGGTCCTCGGAAAGATGGGCAAGCGGCGTGTGCTCCGCGCCCGTCTGCCGGTCGACGATCACGGCATGCCGCTGGCCGAACGTCCCGCGCCGGCTGTCCTGGCCGGCCAGCCGGACAGGGCGGCCCTGCAGCAGAAGCGACCCGAAGGCCAGCGTCTCGCCCATCGACCAGTCGATGGCGTCGTCGTCGACCATCGAGGCGCGCTTGTCCAGCTGCGGCTTGAGCCGCTTGTGCACCGTGAAGCCCTCGGGCAGCTGGAGCTGGGAGTTGACGATCGCCTTGACCACCTCGGGGGTGATCGACGTGGTGGTCTTCTTGGCGGCCGGCTCGTTCATCGTCGGCTCGACCGAGGGCCTGGTGGAGGCGTCGCGGGTGCCGGCGAACACCTTCTCCATGTGCTCCTGGTAGTTGCGCAGCGCCTGCTCGGCCTCCGCGACCGTGATGTCACCTCGGCCGATCAGGGCCTCGGTGAAGATCTTTCGAACCGAGCGCTTCTTGTCGATCGTGTCGTACATCAGCGGCTGGGTGAAGGACGGCTCGTCCACCTCGGAGTGCCCGCGCCTGCGGTAGCAGAGCATGTCGATGACGACGTCCTTCTTGAACGCCTGCCGGAACTCGAAGCCCAGCTTGGCCACCCGGACGCAGGCCTCCGGGTCGTCACCGTTCACGTGGAAGATCGGCGCCTGGATCATCCTGGCGACATCGGTCGCGTACTCGCTCGAGCGCGCCGCGCCAGGCGCCGTGGTGAAGCCGACCTGGTTGTTGACGACGACGTGCACCGTGCCGCCGGTCCGGTAACCGCGCAGCTGGGACAGGTTGAGGGTCTCGGCGACCACGCCCTGGCCGGCGAAGGCCGCGTCCCCGTGCATCATCAGCGGCAGCACCGTGAAGCCCTGCTCACCCCGGTTGATGATGTCCTGCTTCGCGCGTACGACGCCCTCGAGCACCGGGTCGACAGCCTCGAGATGGCTCGGGTTGGACGCCAGTGACACCCGCACGGTGGACCCGTCCGAGGCGGTGTAGGTGCCCTCCGAGCCGAGGTGGTACTTCACGTCGCCCGACCCGTGCGCCGTCGACGGGTCGATGTTGCCGTCGAACTCGCGGAAGATCTGGCTGTAGCTCTTGCCGACGATGTTCGCGAGCACGTTGAGCCGGCCACGGTGCGGCATCCCGATGACGACCTCGTCGAGCCGGTCGGCGGCAGCCGCGGTCAGGATGGCGTCGCAGAGCGGGATCACCGACTCGCCGCCCTCGAGGGAGAAGCGCTTCTGCCCGACGTACTTCGTCTGCAGGAACGACTCGAAGGCCTCGGCGGCGTTGAGCCGCTCGAGGACGTGCAGCTGCTCCTCGCGGTCGGGTCGCTCGGCGGGCTTCTCGACCCGGTCCTGGATCCACTTGCGCTGGGCGGGGTCCTGGATGTGCATGTACTCGATGCCGACGGTGCGGCAGTAGGAGTCGCGCAGGACGCCGAGGATCTCACGCAGCGACATCACCGGCTTGCCACCGAAGCCGCCGGTCGGGAACTCCCTGTCGAGGTCCCACAGCGTCAGCCCGTGGTTGACGATGTCGAGGTCGGGATGGCTGCGCTGCTTGAACTCCAACGGGTCGGTGTCGGCCATCAGGTGTCCGCGTACGCGGTAGGCGTGCACCAGCTCGATGACCCGCGCCGGCTTGCCGACCTCGTCCTCGTGGCTGGAGGCGATGTCCTGGATCCAGCGGACCGGCTCGTAGGGGATGCGCAGCGCCCGGAAGACCGCGTCGTAGAAGCCGTCCTCGCCGAGCAGCAGCTCGTGCATCCGACGCAGGAAGTCCCCGGACTGGGCGCCCTGGATGATGCGGTGGTCGTAGGTGGACGTGAGCGTGATCGTCTTGCTGATGGCGAGCCGCGACAGCGTCTCGGCCGACGCGCCGGCGAACTCCGCGGGGAACTCCATGGCGCCTACGCCGATTATCGCGCCCTGGCCTGCCATCAACCGGGGCACCGAGTGGACCGTGCCGATGGTGCCGGGGTTGGTCAGGCTGATCGTGGTACCGGCGTAGTCGTCGGCCGTCAGCTTGTTGTTGCGCGCCTTGCGGATGACGTCCTCGTACGCCGACCAGAACTGGGCGAAGTCCATCGCCTCGGCACCCTTGATGGACGGCACCACGAGCTGGCGGCTGCCGTCGTCCTTGGGCAGGTCGATGGCGATCCCGAGGTTGACGTGCGGCGGCGTGACCAGGGTTGGCTTGCCGTTGGCCTCCTGGAAGGCGGCGTTCATCTCCGGCCTGGACTCGAGCGCGCAGACCATGGCGTAGCCGATGAGATGGGTGAACGAGACCTTGCCGCCGCGGGCCCGGGCAAGGTGCCGGTTGATCACTGTGCGGTTGTCGACGAGCAGCTTGGCCGGGACGGCCCGCACGCTGGTCGCGGTGGGCACCTGCAGGCTGGTGGCCATGTTGGCGGCCACCGCCGCGGCGTAGCCGCGCAACGGCTTGGTCACCGGCTGTTCGGCTGCCTCGGGCTTGCCCTCGGTGTCGTCCGTCGTCTTGGGCTCGGCGGGGGCGGGCTTCGCCGCTGAAGATTCCGCAGGTGTCGACTTCGCCTTCGTCGACTCCCCGTCGGCTGGCTTCGCCTGGGTCGGCTTCGCCTCGGCCTTCTTGGCGTCGGTCGTGCTCGGCGCGCTGCCGTTGGTGGCCGAGGAGGGCTTCGCGGCGGTCTTCTTGTCGGCAGCCGCACCGAGCGGCTCGGGGGGCTTGGCCGGGACGGACGTGGACTCGGTAGCGGGCTCGGCGCCATCTCCCTGGGCGCTGCTCCCCTCGGCACTTCCCTCGGCGGCCTCGTCCTCGCGCGCGGGCTTGCCCTTGTAGTCGTCGAAGAACTCGTGCCACGCGTTGTCCACGCTGTCCGGGTCCTCGAGGTACTGCTGGTAGATCTCCTCCACCAGCCACTCGTTGGGCCCGAAACCGGCCATCGGGTTCGCCTGGGTGGTCACGAGTGTGGGTCGCCTCTTCCGCGCGTCGTCCTGGTCCGACAGCCCCGCTGTCCGCAACGCCACAGGCTACGCGGCCCGTCCTTCCGGCAGAAGGTTCGCCGCTCACAAGCCCAGGGAGCGACCGATCACCAGCTTCTGCACCTCGGTAGCACCCTCGACCACGCGCAGCATGCGCAGCGTGCGGAAGACGTACTCGATCGGCCCCTCCCGGAGCAGTCCCATCCCGCCGAATGCCTGCAGGCACCGGTCGGCGACGGCGTATGCCTTCTCGGTGCCGTAGAACTTCACGATCGAGGCATCCAGCATGGGCTGCCTGCCCTGGTCGACCGACCAGGCCAGGTGGTAGGTGAGCCAGCGCATCGCCTCGATGTCGGCCTTCGACTCGGCGAGCGGGAAGCTCACCCCCTGCTGCCGGGACAGGGGCTTCCCGAAAGCGGTCCGGCTGCGGGTGTGCTCCACCGCCCGGTCCAGGCACCACTGCGCCATGCCCAGGCACTGGGCGCCGATGTAGGCGCGGCCGGCGTTGAGGAACGCCATCGCGGCGAGGAACCCCTGCCCCACCTCGCCGATGACATGGTCGGCAGGCACCCGCGCGCCGTCGAAGAACAGCTCCCCAGGGTGGGTGTCAGCCATCGTCCACTGCCGCTTGCCCACCCGGAACTGCCCGCGAGGCACGACGAATGCCGTGATGCCGCCGACAGCACGCCGGTCGGCATCGGTGACGGCGAACACGACCGCGAAGTCGGCTCGCTCCGCGTTGGTGATGTAGTGCTTGTGACCGTCGATCACCCACTCGTCGCCGTCCAGCCGAGCCTTCGTCCGGATCGACTGGGCGTCGGAGCCCGCCTCCGGCTCGGTGAGGGCGAAGCACATCGTCTGGTCCGCGCGCACCAGCGGTTCGACGTAGGTGCCCCACAGGTGCCGAGGCAGGCCGAGCAGCAGCGGCGTCGGCCCCTCGGGGTTCGGCGGAGCCACCGCGTACGCCGCCAGCCGCAGGCCCGAGTGCGCTGCGTCCTCGACCAGCAGGCTCATGCCGAGAGTCGACAGCCCTGCCCCGCCGGCCGCCTCGGGCAGGTGCGCGGCGTAGAAGCCGGCCTCTGCGGCCTTGTGCTTGACCTGGTCTGCCGCCGCGTGCGTCGCATCCTCGTCGGGCTGCCCCGCGGCGTACGCGGGTCGCAGGGCCTCGTCGAGGGGGCGCACCTCCCGGTCGAGGAAGGCGGCGAAGGAGGTGCGCAGCGCGGTCAGCTCGTCGGGGATCGTGAAGTCCATGCGCTGATCCTGGCGCAGGCTGCTACCCCGCCGACGGGGGGAGGCCGACGTCGGCCAGGATCCGCTGCGCGGCGTTGTGCCCGGCCGCACCGATGACCGAGCCGGCCGGGTGGCAGCCGGCGGCACCGGCGTACAGGCCGGGAAGGCCGGTGGCATAAGGCATCCGGTCGGTGAAGGACACCGCGTTGTCGACGTGGAAGATGTTGCCGCCGGTGATGCCGAAGTGGGTCTCGATGTCGGGTGGGGCGAGTGGCGACACGTCGACCACGAGGTCGCGCAGGCCGGGTGCGAACCTCTCGGCCACGCCGAGAAGGTGCTCGACGTACCCGTCGCGCTCCGCTGCCCATGACGAGCCGGCGACCTGCGCGGGCACGCCCTGCACGAACAGGGCGCTGGAGTGGTTGCCCGCGCTGTCGCGCAGCGACGGATCCAGGGTGGAGTGCAGGTACCACTCGAGCGGGGGGAACAAGGGCAGCCGTCCGGCCGAGGCGTCGTCATACGCCGCCCGGACCGCGGTCAGGACGCTGCCGTCGGCCGCGGGTGGCGGGAGCAGGTGCACGGTGGTCCCGTGCTGGCCGACCGACTCCGGGAGCGCGGCGAACCGCGGCAGGCCCGACAGCGCGAGGTTGACCTTCAGGGTCATCCCCGGGCGCTGCGCCCAGCCCGTTATGCGGCCGAGCAGCTCGGCCGGCAGGGCGCCGCCGACCAGCCCCGGCAGGCGGTACGGGTCGGTGGCGGCCAGCACGACCGGACTCGCCACCCGCCCGCGGGACGTCTCGACGCCCGACACGTGGCCGTCGTCGAGGAGCACCCGCGCTACCGCGTGGCCGGGGTGCAGGCTCGCCCCGGCTGCGGCCGCTGCTGCCGCGATCCGCGCGGTGACCGTGCCCAGCCCGCCGCGGACGACCATCCAGGTGCCGTCGGCGCCGGGCAGCCGGCACATGTTGTGCACGAGCAGGTTGTGTCCAGACCCGGGCGAGTACGGCGAGCCGGCCAGTCCGGGCATGCCGTCGGTCACGGCGTACATCGCGACGAGCGCCTCGCTGGCGAAGCCGAACCGGGAGAGGTAGTCGACGGCGCTCCCACGGACGAGGTCGACGAAGGTGCTGCGCAGGGACGGGCGCAGGTAGCGCTCGGCAGTCTGCTCGACCGGGAGGGGCTCGGCCAGCCAGGCCGGGGCCAGGTCGTCCCGCAGCGTGCCGAGCTCCGCCTGCAGGGCCACGTCGGCGGTCCAGTCGGCGGGTGAGAAGAAGCGTTCGTACTGCTGCCGGGTGGCCGCCCGGTCGGAGCCGAGGAGCAGGTGCCGCCCGTCGAGGGTGGGCAGGAAGTAGTGCGGGTCCCGCCGTACCAGGGGCAGGTCGAGACCGAGCCGGGTCAGCAGCTCGGGGGGCATCAGACCGAGCAGGTACGCGCCGGTCGAGGCCGCCAGCTCCGGCGCCCGCGGGAACGGGTGCTCGGTCCGGCATGCGCCGCCGAGGACATCGGCGGCCTCCAGCACGGCGACGTCGAGGCCGGCTCGGGCCAACAGCGTCGCCGCGACCAGTCCGTTGTGGCCGGCACCGATGACGACGACGTCGGCACGGGACGGCAGCTCAGGCACGGTCACGCAGCCGGACGACGAACTTCAGCCCGGACCACGTGGCGTCGATCGCTGCCACCTTGACGTCGACAAGTCCCGCCGCCAGACCATGGTCGCGCACGACGTTCTCGTCGAGGTCGGTGCGCACACCGCTCGACCGCTTCGGCCAGCAGACCCACAGCGCACCCGCCGTCGTCAGCCGGCGGAAGAGCGGTTGGAAGCGTCGTCGCAGCGCTGCCCGGTCGGCGCAGAACGCGAGAACCACGTCGTACGGCGGGGTTCCGGCCCGGTCGCGGCGGAGCAGCTCGACCTCGTCGGGGACCGGGTCGAGCGTCCAGCCGGCCGGCGCGCCGACGACGAGCACCCGCGAACCGGCCCGGACGCCGAGCTTGCGCGGCAGGGGCGTCCCCGAGTAGCCGGCGATGTCCGGCACGGCTCAGCCGGAGCCCGGGCGCAGGGCGGCGAGGTCGGCCAGCTGCGCACCGAGCCAGGCAGCGACGTCGTTGCGGCGTACGACGTCGGCAGCCGCCTTCGCCTTGGTCGCCCGCTCGTCCGCTGGCAGCGTCAGCGCTTCGTACAGGGCATCGGCCTGCTGCTGGATGTCGAACGGGTACAGCGTCACCGCGTGGTCGCCGAGCTCCTCGAAGGCCCCGGTGTTCTCCGAGAGGGCGAGGACCCCGTCGTTGCGGTTGACGATGGCCGACTCCTTGGCGACCAGGTTCATGCCGTCGGCCACGGCGTTCACCATCAGGACGTCGCAGATCGTGTAGGCGGCGATCGCGAGCGGCAGGTCGTCGACCAGCCGCAGGTCGATCGGCTGCCAGCCCTCTCGGCCGTGCTGGGCGTTGACCGCGGCGACGGTGGCCCCGATCAGGCCCAGGTAGTCGCTGTACTCGGTGACATCCTGCCGGCTGGGTTGGAGGAGGGCCAGGAAGGTGATCGTCCCGGCCAGCTCCGGATGGTCGGTGAGCAGCTGGCCGTAGGCCCGGAAGCCGCGGACGACGTTCTTGGACGGGTCGGTGCGGTCGACCCGCAGCAGCAGGCGCATGCCGTCGAGCTGGTCCTCCAGCCGGCCGATGTGGCGCTGGACGGCCGCCGAGCCGGCCAGCGCCTCGATCGCGCCGACGTCGATCGAGATGGGGTAGCTGCGGGCGATCACCTTGCGGTCGCCGACGTGGATGGTGAGGGCGTCGAGGTCGACCGGCAGACCGAGCAGCTCCTGGGCGCACAGCACGAAGTTGCGGGCGAACCGGCGCGTGTGGAACGCGACCACGTCGTTGCCCAGCAGCCCGTGGATGAGCCGGTCCCGGATGTCCTGCGGGAGCAGCCGCCAGGCGTCCGGCCCGGGCCACGGGATGTGGATGAAATGCGAGAGCACGGCGTCCGGGCAGGCCCGCCGTACCTGCTCGCCGACGAGGTAGAAGTGGTAGTCGTGCAGCAGGACGACGGCTCGGCCGCCGCGCGCCTGGACCATGTCGACCACGACGTCGGCGAACTGCTGGTTGACGGCGACGTAGCCGTGCTCGAAGGCGGTCCGCTCCCTCGCGGTGAGATCCGGCTCGGTCGCGTAGCCGTAGAGGTTGTGCTGGAGGAACCACAGCAGCGGGTTCGAGATCTGCCCATAGAACTGGTCGTGCCGTTCCGGCTCGACGTCGACCATCCGCATCCGCAGGGTGGGACCGTCCTCATCGACCCCCGGCTCGACCAGGTGCACGGTGGGCTGCAGCGCGATGGTGACCGGCCTGCCCTCCGCCTCGGCGACGACGACGGTGTCCTCGGCGCTGGCCGCGGCGCAGACCCAGACGGCGTCCGGCAGCTGTCCGGCCAGCCCGCTCAGCGCCGTCACCAGCCCACCCGCCCCACGGGAGGCGGTCCGCCCGGCGTCGCTGCGGTCGAAGGAGACCGGCCCCCGATGGGAGAGCAGGACGAGCGGCAGCTCGGGTAGCGGCCCGTCCGTCATCGACTGTCCCTCTTCCGTGGTCTGCGTCCTCCAGGGGCTTGCAAGGTGCGGGTACGAGCGTAGGACCTCGTGTGACCGGCGGCGGAAACTGTCGGACCCGGAGGGCATAATCGCACACATGTTCGAAGTCGCCATCTCGCCGGTCGTGCGCGTCGCAGATGCGCTGCCGCCGGCCGGCCGCTCTGCGCGCTGCCTGGCCGCCGCGGTGGCGCAGGCGCCCGGACCGGCCGCCATCTCGCTGCTCAACCGGGTCGACCCGGTCGCCCTCGACGATGTGGACCGGGTTGTCCACCTTCAGGCCTGGGAGCGCTGCGCCCGCTGGCTGGCAGCCAAGCAAGCCGCAGCTGTCGTGGCGGTGGCCGGAGCGGCCCCTGCTGATCGCGACGACTTCGCTCGTGAGCACGTCCGGCTCGCCCTGGTGGGCTGCGGTGGGTCTGCGCGGGCAGACGTCGATACCGCTCGCGCGCTTGCCGGACCGCTCGCCGAGGCCGGTGCGGCGCTGACCCGCGGTGAGCTGTCCTATGGCCACGTTCGCGTGCTTGAGCAGGAGACCAGGCTCTGTGACCCCGCAACTGCCCGGGAGGTGAGTGCTGCGGTGCTGAGGAGCGCGCTGCGCTCGGGCTCGATCCGGGTCGCGCCGTCGGAGCTCCGCCGGCGGGTCCGCCGGGCCATCACCCGGGTCGACCCGCTATGGGCCGAGCTGTCCGCCGAGCGGGCGGGCGCTGCCCGCCAGGTCACCCGCCGGATCGAACCAGACGCTCAGGCCAGCCTGTGCCTGACCGGCCCGGCGCCCGACGTCGCCGCGATCCGGGCTGCGCTCGACCGTCGGGCCGCCAGGGCCACGACCGGTGACGGGGTTCCCGATGGGCGCACCCTCGACCAGCGACGCTTCGACGCGATGGTGGAGATCTGCCGGAACGACGGTCCGGCCGACCGGGACGTCACGACGCGGGCCGGGGCTGGGTCCGGGGCCGTGGTCCACGTCTTCGCCGACGCGCCCACCTGGGCCGGGCTGGTCGACGGCCCGGTCGAGCTGGCCGGCTACGGTCCGATCCCGGCCGGTCTGGCCCGCGAGCACTTCGCCGACGCGCGCTGGCGGGCAGTGGTCACCGAGGCGCTGACCGGCGCGGTGCGGGCGGTCTCGGACCGGGGCTACACCCCGGGGGCCCGCACGTCACGGCACCTCGACGTAGCCGACCGGGGTTGTCTGTTCCCGGGCTGTGGCGCGTCGGTGGCTGTCTGCGACGCCGATCACAACATCCCCTTCGACCAGGGCGGCCGCACCGACACCGACAACTGCGGGCTGCTGTGTCGCCGGCACCACCGGCTCAAGACCTTCACCCGATGGTCCTGGCGCCGATGTCCCGACGGCACCGTGGAGTGGACCGACCCGCATGGGTTGCGGTGGCACCGCGACCCGGTTCGCTACCTGCTGCCTCCTCCTGACGTGCCACCTCTTGAGCCAGCTTGACCAAGCGGGCGCTGTCCGGTGGCCTGTCGCCCGTGCCAAGGTGGGCGCACCCGCGCCATCCGGCGCACCGTAGGAAGGGGACGTCGTGGCTGCGGCCTCGGTGCGCCGAAAGATCGCCGTAGCCACGTGGCGGCCGTCCCGCGACGGGCGGCTCTACAGCCGGCTCACTCTCGACGCGACCGCCTTGACCAGCCATGTCGAGCGTCTACGGCAGGAGTCCGGCGTACGGGTCACCGTCACGCACGCGGTCGGGAAGGCCGTGGCGCTGGCCGTACGGGCCGTACCGGAGGTCCACGCCCGGGTGGTCTTCGGCCGGATCGTGCCGTTTCCCAGCTGCGACGTCTCGTTTCCCGTCGACGTCGAGGACGGGGTGGACCTCGGCCCGATGAAGGTGCGGGAGGCCGACCGCAAGTCTGTGGTCGCCATCGCCCGCGAGCTCGAGGCGGGTGCGGCCAGGCTGCGGGCCCGCCAGGACACCGACTTCGCCACCAGCAACCGCCTCGTCGAGGTGCTGCCCGGCGTGGTGCTGCGGCCACTGCTGGCTGTGGCCAGCCTGGTCAACGGTGGGCTCGGCCGGCGCGCCTTCGGCCAGCCGGGTTTCCCGCTCGGCTCGGCGTGCGTGACGTCGGTCGGCACTCTCGGCCTCGACGAGGGGTACGTCGCTCCCGTGCCCTTCGCCCGGGTGCCCCTCTACATCCTGGTCGGACCGGTGCGGGACGCGGCGGTCGTGGTCGACGGAGCCGTCGTCGTACGTCCGCAGCTGGTCCTCACCGCCACCAGTGACCACCGCCTGGTCGACGGTGCGCACGCCGGCCGGATAGCGATCGTCCTGCGCGACACCCTGCAGCAGCCCGAGCTGCTAGACCGTGACCTGAGCCCTCAGCCCTGACGGTCCGCGCGGTCGCCACGCAGGGCGTCGAGCAGCACCCGGTTACCCCGGTCGAGGTCCCGCCGGAGCCGCCGCCAGTGGTAGTACTCCAGCGACGTCACCGCGCCGAGCAGCACCCCGGCCAGCGTCGCGACGCCCGCCGCCAGCCGGACCGGCAAGCCGGGCGAGGGAAGTCGGGCCCCCGGTCTCATGGATGAGTCGCAAACGCGCCGAAGATGAGGTCCGTGAGCTGGCCGACCAGGGAGTCCCGGGGCACCTCCGGGTGGTCGAGCCACCAGTCACCCGCGCCCTGGACCATGCCGACGATGCCGTGCGCCCACGCGGAGGCGAGCGGCCGTCGGCCGGGGTCCAGAGCGAGCTCGAGGGCGATGCCGCCGGCCAGCTCCTCGGCCAGCCGGCGCAGGAACAGCGTGACCTGGCTGCGTACGCCCGCGTCCTCGACGCTGGCCCGATGCATCAGGAAGCGGTACACCTGCGGGCGACGCTCGATCACCCTCAGGTAGGCGCCGATGGTCGCCTCGGTCCGGTCCCGGCGGGTGCCCGGGGTGATCAGGCCGGCCCGGATCTCGGCCAGCAGCTCGTCGATGTACCGCTCCGCCAGGGCGCGGTAGAGGCCGCTCTTGTCCCCGAAGTGCCGGTACAGGATCGGCTTGGTGATGCCAGCCTCGGCGGCGATCGCGTTCATCGAGGCGGACGGGCCGTCCCGCATCACGATCCGGTCGGCCGCGTCGAGCAGGTGTCCGCGCCGGTCAAGACTGCGCTCCCGCCGCGCCTGCGTGCGGGATCGCCGGCCGACGCCGGGAACAGCTCCGGTACGCGCGGTGTGAGCCGCCTCACTCATCTGCGACCTCGGCTTGACACGTGGTTACTGCGGGTAACAGGTTACCCGAGACCCGCCGACCGTAACGTCGGGCCGGAGCACGTCCGGTCCGCAACCCGGACAAGAGGGGTACGACGATGTCCTCGCCAGCACACAATCGCTCGCCGGTACCGCTGTCTCCCGCCATCGCTCAGCGCGAGGCGACGCTGCACGGCCACGTCGTGACCTACCGCGAGGCTGGGACGGGGCCGGTCGTGCTGCTCCTGCACGGCGTCGCAGGCAGCTCGCAGAGCTGGGAGCAGGTCATCAGCGGCCTGGCCCGCAATTACCACGTGATCGCACCTGACCTGCTGGGCCATGGCACCTCTGCCAAGCCGCGTGGCGACTACTCGCTCGGCGCCTACGCCTCCGGCCTGCGGGACCTGCTCGAGAAGCTCGGTCACTCCTCGGCGACGGTCGTCGGTCACTCCCTCGGCGGTGGCGTCGCCATGCAGATGGCCTACCAGTTCCCGGAGCGCTGTGAGCGCCTGGTGCTCGTGTCCAGCGGCGGCCTCGGTGCCGAGGTGACGCCGTGGCTGCGCGCGGCGACGCTGCCGGGCGCCGAGTGGGTGCTGCCGCTGATCGCCCACCGCAAGGTCGCGCAGGCCGGATCGGCACTCAACCGCCTCCTGGACCGCCTGCCGGCTTTGCTGCGGCCGACGATCCGGCCGGCGGTGCTGGAGATCGCCCGCGGCTACGGGTCGCTGGCCGACACGGAGACCCGCTCCGCCTTCGTCCACACACTGCGCAGCGTGGTCGATGTCTCCGGCCAGCGGGTCAGCGCGACGGACCGGCTCTACCTCGCCGCGGACCTGCCCACCCTGCTGGTGTGGGGCGGCGCCGACACCTTCATCCCGGTCACCCATGCCTATGCCACGGCCCAGCTAATCCCCGGGGCCCGGCTGGAGGTCTTCGAGCGGGCCGGTCACTTCCCGCAGCTCGACGAGCCGGAGCGGTTCATCCGCGTGCTGGCCGACTTCCTCGCCACCACCGAGCCGGCTCATCTCACCCCGGAGAGCCTGCACGAGCGGCTGGTCGCCGGCGCGTGAGCGAGTTCTCCCTCGCGCTCAACGAGGACCAGATCCAGCTGCAGAAGTGGGTGCACGCGTTCGCCTCGGACGTCGTACGCCCGGTCGCTGCCGAGTGGGACGAGCGCGAGGAGACGCCCTGGCCGGTGATCCAGCAGGCCGCGAAGGTCGGGCTCTACTCCCTCGAGTTCTTCGCCAACGCCTGGGCCGACCCGACCGGCATCTCCGTCCCGCTGGTGATGGAGGAGCTGTTCTGGGGCGACGCCGGCATCGGGCTGTCCATCGTCGGTACGACGCTCGCGGCCGCCGGCCTGCTCGCCAACGGCACCGGCGAGCAGGTGGGCGAGTGGGTGCCGCAGATGTTCGGCACCGAGGACGAGCCGAGAGTGGCCGCCTTCTGCGTCTCAGAGCCCGACGCGGGCTCGGACGTCAGCTCGATGCGCACCCGCGCGGTGTACGACGAGAAGACCGACGAGTGGGTTCTCAACGGCACCAAGACCTGGGCGACCAACGGCGGGATAGCCGCCGTACACGTGGTCGTCGCCAGCGTGGACCCCGAGCTGCGGGCACGCGGACAGGCCAGCTTCGTCGTGGGGCCGGGGACTCCAGGCCTGCGGCAGGGGCAGAAGTTCCGCAAGCACGGCATCCGGGCGAGCCACACCGCGGAGGTGGTGCTCGAGGACTGCCGCATCCCGGGCAGCTGCCTGCTCGGTGGCAAGGAGAAGCTGGACGAGCGGCTGGCCCGGGCCCGTGAGGGCAGGGGTGGCAGCCGTTCCCAGGCGGCGATGGCCACATTCGAGTCCTCGCGGCCCGCGGTCGGCGCGCAGGCGATCGGGGTGGCCCGCGCGGCGTACGAGTACGCGCTGGACTATGCCAAGACACGCGAGCAGTTCGGGCGCCCCATCGTCGACAACCAGTCCGTGGCGTTCATGCTGACGGACATGAAGACAGCCATCGACGCTGCCCGGCTGCTGGTCTGGCGGGCCGCCTGGATGGGCCGGACCGGTCAGGACTTCCCGGCGGCGGAGGGGTCGATGTCGAAGCTGTTCGCTGGTGAGACAGCGGTCGCGGTCACCGAGAAGGCGATCCAGATCCTCGGCGGCAACGGCTACACCCGCGAGTACCCGGTCGAGCGCTGGCATCGGGACGCCAAGATCTACACGATCTTCGAGGGCACCTCGGAGATCCAGCGGCTGATCGTCAGCCGGGCCATCACGGGCCTGCAGATCAGGTGAGCGTTCCGGCAGCCACCGTCACGCCGACGTCGGCGGCCGAGCGTCTCCAGTTCCACGACCTGCTGCGGGCCAGGCTGCGCCTGGGTGCCGGCCCCGCCATCGACCTGGAGCCGTCGAGCGTGCAGCTGGACGCGACCGATGGTGGCTGCTGGACCGTGCACATCTCCCGCGACGGGCGCCTGAGCTGCTCCGAGGGGGTGCATCCGCATCCGACGACGACCGTGCGGGCCGACCTGGCGACGCTGAGCGACGTCGTGAGCGGGCGCGAGTCCGGTGTCGGCGCGTTCCTGCACGGTCGCATCCTGGTGCGAGGGAACCTGGCGCTGTCGCTGCAGCTGGACGGCGTGTTCGAGGAGAGCGAGCGACCGGACCGCTTCCCGCGCTCCCGCACGGTGATGGCGGCCGGTATCCGGACGACGTACCTCGAGGCGGGGCCGCCGAACGCCCCCGTTGTGGTCTGCCTGCACGGGCTGGGTGCGACCAACGCCTCGATGCTGCCCACGATCTGGGACCTGGCCGGCGAGCACCGGGTGATCGCCCCCGACCTGCCGGGGCACGGAGCCAGCGGCAAGCCACACGCGTCGTACAGCGCCGCCTGGTTCGGGCGCTGGCTGCGTGCCTTCCACGAGGCGCTGGGGCTCGAGGACGTCCTGCTCGTGGGCAACTCACTGGGCGGCCGGATCGCGCTCGAGGGCGGCCTGCTCATGCCCGACCGGGTACGCGGGATGGTGCTGCTCGCTCCGTCACCCGCGTTCCGGCGGCTGCGGCAGTTCGTCCCGCTGGTGCGCGTGCTGCGGCCGGAGATGGCGGCGCTGCCGCTGCCGATGACGCACCGCCTGGCCGTCCGCGGGCTGCGGCGGATGTTCGCGGTCCCGAGCCGGCTGCCCCGTCAGTGGTACGACGCCGCCTGCGACGAGTTCGTCCGGATCTTCGCCACCCGCGGAGGCCGGGTCGCGTTCTTCTCCTGCCTGCGCCAGATCTACCTGGAGGAGGCCTTCGGCCAGGACGGCTTCTGGACCCGGCTGGCGACGCTGCGGCCGCCTGCCCTGTTCGTCTGGGGCGAGAAGGACCGGCTCGTGCCGGCGGGGTTCGCCCGCCACGTGGTCGAGGCGGTTCCGCACGCCACATCCGTGGTGCTGGCCAACTGCGGCCACGTGCCGCAGTTCGAGCTGCCGGAGCGGACCTCTCAGCTGGTCAAGAACTTCCTGGCCGAGCTCAGCTGACCACCCGGATCGTCCAGAAGTCGGAGGACAGGCCGCGCTGCGTGAGGTAGGCGTAGGGCATCGTGAAGTACCCCTGCTGGCCCCACCCGTCGCCCCAGGAGTTGCGGACCAGGAATCGCTGGGTGCTGTCGTCGTACCCGGCCGCCATCACCGCGTGTCCGCCCACGACCTTCTCACCCGCCGCCGGCAGGTTGGCCTCCCCGGTGCTCGCGACCTGCTGGCTCTCGAACCCGTCGTACACGGTGAACCCGAACACGAACGGGTAGCCCGCCGCCAGGCAGCCTCGGAACTGGGCCAGGTTGCGGGCCACCCGCTGGTAGGACGTGGCCCGGTTGGCCAGCGCGTCGGCGTACGCCGATGCCGGTGGCGCATCGGTGAACTTGGCCAGGTCGTACGGCCACTCGTCCTCCGGGCACACGCCCTGCTTGTTGACCGTCTTGATCCCGTCGCGGAGCTGCGCACCGCTGTCCGAGCCGGTGCTGCCCTCGATCGCTCGCTCGTTGTAGTAGATGAACAGCCGCGAGGGCATCAGGTCGGCCAGCCCCTGCTTCAGCAGGTCGAACTCGAGGGCACCGCCGATGGCGTTGGCCGTGCAGCTGCCGAGCTGGCCCTGGTCGTAGACCGGCGGACAGCCCGGGCGCAGGTCGACCGCAGGGGGAAGGGTCGCCAGCGTGGGTCCGGGGGCGCTGAACAGGTGGTCGCGGGCGTCCGGCAGGTCGGGCACCCAGCCGTAGCGCGCGACCTTGCGGATCTGCGGCGCCGCCGCCGTCGATGTGCTCATGTCGGTTCCTCTCGGCTTGGTGGAGCTCAGCGGGTGGGAACGAGCAGGCCGCGCCCGGCGAGGCCGACCAGCCGGTCCAGCCCGTCGACGTAGTCCGCGCGCAGGCCCGGCAGGTGGCGCAGCGCCCAGATCGCCTGCGAGTTGGTCCAGGCGGCGTCGCGGGCCGCGGTGATGCTCCAGTTGGCGACAACGGTCTCGAGCGGGCTGAGCTGCTGGTCGACAGCGCGGACGATCCCGGCCTCGAAGGACTGCCTGACCTGCTCCTCGACAGCGCCCAGGACGGCGTTGATCCGGTCGTAGTCGGCGTGGTGCGTGCCCTGCTCGGGCGACGTGCCCAGCTGCCCGCAGGTGTCCACCAGGGCCAGCGGCAGGTCGTGGTTGATGTGGGCGTTCATCCCGGCCAGCGCGAACTGGACCGGGTCGATGCGGTCACTGCGGCGGTTCTCGAGCAGCGCGGCCCAGCAGCGCGGTACGCCGGGAGGAACCGGCGCCGAGCCGTCGCCGGCGGCGTCGGCCGTGGCCAGGTAACGGTTGGCGAAGGTGACGTCGAGGACGTTCATGAACTGCGCGTCGGCGAACTCCCCAGCGGCGAGGCGGTCGGCCACGAGCTGGGTGACCTGGAGGTACATCCGGTTGAAGCAGGACAGGCCGTCGGCGGCGGGGAGCGCGGCGGCGATGCCCTCCATGTGGGCGATCGCCTCGGCGATCGAGGCCACCCCGGCCGGCCGGTCGGTCGTTGGCGCAACGGTCACGGCGCCGCCACCTGTGCCCCCCGCTGGACCGGCGGAGCGCCCTGCTCCGGCGTCGGGGGCCGGTCGCTCACGTCGACGCTGCTGGGGGGCTCGGTCTGCGCGCCTTGGCGAGTCTGCGCCGCGTCGAGCATCTGGTTCGCGGACCACTCGCCGAGGGCCCGATAGGCCTCGAACTGCTCGTCGCCGTAGACCTGGTGGAAGGTGCTGTCGGTCGGGAATGTGCCGAACCGCCGGGCATAGGACCGCACGTCCCAGGGCGCCGTACTGCCCACCCCGAGCTTGGTGATCCACAGCTTGGCATCCGCGGGGCGGCTGGTGTCGACCGGCGGATACCAGACCTCACCGTCGACATAGGGGGTCTCGACGTACTGGTCGTCCAGCGCCTTCATCGCCTCCGGGTTGACCCGGACCTCCACCCCCAGGTCCTCGCGGGCGAGAGCGATGGCCTGCCCGATCGAGGACCAGCGGCCAACGGGGTCACCGCTGGCGTCGAACGCGTAGATCATCCCGGGGCGCCTGCGCAGCGCCTCGACCAGGCCCAGGTTGTCGTAGTGGCCACCGTCGGTGACGTACCACCATTTCTGGGTCAGGTGGGTCCGGCCGATCAGCTCCAGCAGCAGCAGACCGGGGCCCGGCTGCTGCCACTGCCAGAGCACCCGTCGCCACCCCTTGTAGTGCTCGGCGTTGCGCCGTTCGGCCCGATCGGGGTTGGGCAGCCACAGCCCCAGCCGGACGTTGGCCACCCCGAGCACCAACCGGATGCTGGGCTTGGTGAACTTCCCGGCCAGCGGCGACACTGCTGCCGCCGACACCGCCACTGCGCCGGGCAGCGTGACGAGCCGCCGCCCCGCGCCCCTCTCGTAGTCGGCGACCGAGGCCCGGTAGGGATCGTCCTGGACGGCCGAGCGCATGGGCACCGGAGAGCGCAGCGCGGCGCCGACGTCGCGGGTGGTGAAGGTGAACGACACGCAGCGCCGCCCCGGGGGCACCGAGGTGTCGGTGACGTTGGCGGCGGCGCAGATGACCAGCTCCGGCCCGTTGTCGTCGGTGGGGGCGACGGAGGACAGGCTCAGCGGGTGCTGGTAAGGGACCGGCTCAGCCCTCACCTGCTGCCCGTCGCGCACCCGGCGCAGGGTGTACTCGCTGGCGAGCTGCTCCCGGTAGTAGGGGTGCAGGCTGGTCCGGTTCACGTCGCTGATCGTCTTGAGCACGGCGAACACCCCGACGGCTGCCGCGACCAGGACCAGCTCGTGCGAACCGAAGCCGGCCCGGGCGGCGTCGCGCGCCCAGCGGACGGCCAGCACCGCCGCGGTGGAGACCAGCAGACCGGACCCGAGCCAGGGCAGCAGCCGGTCCAGCACCTTCTTGACTAGCGCCGCGGGCCGGCCCGACGCGCTGCCGGGTTCCTTCTTCCTGGCACCCAGCGACTCGCCACCGGCACGGCGGACGATCCAGCGGATCAGCGTGAGCAGGGCAGTGAAGAAGCCCAGGCCGGTGGCGGTGTTCGTCCCGTCGGTGGTCTTGCCGTTGGTGCGCGCCTCGCTCGGGCTGCGATGGGGCGCGCCGCAGGCCCCGCGGTCGTGGGTCTGGGCCGCGGCGTAGCAGCCGCTGGGGCTGGCGAAGCCGACTCCGGCGAGCACGCGGGCGACCGCCGCGTTCGGGCGGTTGCTCTCGGCGAGGCGGTCCAGGCCGACGGCGGCGACCGGCGTACCGACCATCACGATCGTCACCAGCATTCCGGCGCCCAGCAACCGGCTCACCCACGCCTGCCATGCGGCCTGGACGCGCGACGACGGCCGGCGGTACACCTCGACGGCGCCCAGCGCATACATCAGCGTCAGACCACTCACGACCATCGCTGGCCCCCAGGCCCACCACCACGCCGGCAGCCGCAGCGACTGGTCGGAAGTAGTCCTGGCGGAGATCACCCCGGCGGCGTCCAGGAGCCAGCCCAAGGCCCGGAACGGGATGAAGACGAACACCAGCAACAGGAGCAGGTTCGCGGTCAGCCCATAGAGCGCGTTGATCACGCCGCGGGCCGAGACCGCAAGCCCAGGGAACAGGTAGTGGGCATGGGTGCGGATGTGCTGCTCCTCCGGCGAGCCATGCCGGAAGGCGAAGTCCGGCGGCTGCGGCGGCTCGGCGGCGGCCCGGTCGCCGGGCTGAGCCGGGGCGGCAGTCACGGTGGCGAATGCGCCGGCGATGTAGGAGCCGCCGGAGACGGCGGTGACGACGCTCGCCCGCTGGTAGACCCCGCGGCCGGACAGCGCCTGCAGGGCGCCCATGCTGAACGACGCCGACCGGATACCACCGCCTGAGCAGCAGATGGCGATCGCCTCCGGCCGCGGCTGACCTTCTCCCGGCGGCGGGGAGTCTGACCAGCACGGGAGCGGCTTGGGCCCCGCTTCCGCAGCTACCAGCCACCGCGCGACCGCGCGCCGACCCCCGGTGACACGACCGGCGCGGGACATCACTGCCGCCCTTCGCCCGGGCCGGTGCGCTGCCAGGGCGCGAACGCGTTCGTCGCCGAGCGCAGTGCGGGCCGCAGCTCTGGCAGGTGTCGCAGCAGCACGCTGGTCATGCCGTTGTCCGTGATCCACGCCATGCCGGCCGGGGTGTAGACCCGGGGGGTGAAGTCGCGCGTGAAGAACCGGTCGCTGTTGAGCCGGCGGGAGGCCATCAGCACGAAGACGCGGAACGCGGTGTCGCTGAAGGCGAAGCCGGTCGGACGACGCTCGGCGAACATGCCGATGGTCAGGTCGACCTGCTCGATGTCGTCGTCGTACACCTCTCGCATCTCCTGCGCGAGTGCCGGGTCGTCGGTCAGCTCGGAGAACTGACGGAACGCCTTGAGATGCATCAGGCGGCGGAACTCGTTGTAGCGGGGGACCCCCAGTTCCCGGCTGCGCAGGATGTCGGTCGCCGCAAGGTCGGAGTACTTGCCGTCAGGCCGCTCGAACTCCTGCAGGAACCGTGGGTAGTTACGGAGCACGATGGCGCCCGGGTTCGACGTGCCGAAGGAGTAGAAGAGCTCACCCATCGAGCGCCGCCCCAACACGTCGCGCGAGTGCGGCCCGGCGAGCTCCCGGAACGTGCGCTGCTCGAGTGAGCGGTCCCCATCAGGCGCCCGGAAGTCGAAGTCGTCGGGCAGCAGCGGGTGCATCCGGTAGACCGAGGTGAACTCCTCGGTCAACGCGTAGGGGACGCCGTAGTGCTCGGTGGCCGCGCCGGGGATGCCGCTGATCACCTCACTGGCGCTGATCCGGCCGAACGTACGGGCGATCTGCTCGCCGGCGATGCCGAACCAGTTTGCCCGCAACGCGGTCACCGTCGTCGGATGGCTGATGATCGCCGGCGTCCACTCGGCCGTGTGGATCTTGGCCAGCAGCGCCGCGTTGACCAACCGGGCGCGCTGGAACAGCTCTTCGTCCGACCAGGACGGGTAGTCGACCTTCAACCGGTCGCAGATCGCGTTGTGCTCACGCGCGAACAGGGTGAACAGCATCGCGAGGCCTACCCACCACCCCGGCTCCAAAGTGGGGTCGTGGGCCGGGTCGTCGGACGGCAGCGGGATGGCGCCGTCGGCGGTCAGCCGCAGCTTGCCGTCCCGGCCACTGCGCCGCGCCGCCTCCTCTGCCGCCGTGCTGCCGTAGATGGACGAGCCGTCCCACCAGTGCGTCCGGGTGTTGATGTAGGTCGGGGGTAGCTTGCTCGGCCCCGGCTTGCGGGTCGGGTCGGCCGCCGTCCGGGGTACGACGAGGTCGCCGCGGTCCCAGTCGTCGCCGTCTTCTACGAGCAGCCGCCAGGGGTTGGCGGCCTCGCCGCTGCCGTGGCTGAACCAGTCATGGATCATGAACTGCAGCCACGCCGCGGCCAGCGTGTTCACGGAGGTCGCAGGCTGGAAGGTGGTCCGGGTCAGCAGCCGACGGCTCACCGTCCGCGGGTTGGGGGTGAGGATCTCGAGGTCGCTGGGGCGCCGGGTGTGCTCCAGTGCCACGTTGCGCCCGAAGCGTGCGCCGGCCATCCCCATCCGCGGGTGGTCCAGGTCGTTGTAGCTGCCGTCCGGCCGGCGGGTGGTCGCCGTCTCCGGGGCGCGTGGGTCGAGCGGGGGTAGGTCCACCGCTGGCTGGTCGCTGGTGTCGTGCAGGTTCTGCTGGCGCAGGATGTTGCGTACGCCTATCAGGACGAGCAGTCCCAGCGGCTTGGGCAGCTTGTCCCAGCCGACCCTGACGTCGATGAGCTGGCACCCGCTGTTGAAGGCCCGCCAGGGCGGTGTCCGGCGGTAGTTGCCACCTGGGACCGGTGGTTCGGGTGGGGCCCCCAGCGCTGAACCCCGCTCCACCGACAACCCGCGAGCCCGGCCTGGCTCGGCTCGGGCCCGCTCGGTCCGGTGCGGCGCGCTCATGGTGCCCCCTACCGGTGGGACAACCTGCCGCCCCTCAGGGCGGCTCCGCTCGTCGCCACCCCTCCTGGATCGGAAGGCACGGGCGAACCTTCGGACCCCCCGGCCCGTCGTGTCCCACCGACCCCAGCCTCCACCAGTAACCGACCTTGCACAAGGAGTGGTTACGGCGGCAGTCACAGAGAGCCCTGCAGCTCTCGCGCGGAGGTGCGGGCAGCGCCAGCCGACGCCTGTGCGGCGTTGGGGGGCGAGTTTCGAAAGGGGTGCCCCCGGCAGGATTCGAACCTGCGCTTCTACCTCCGGAGGGTAGCGCTCTATCCCCTGAGCTACGGGGGCCAGGGAAGCCGATCGAGGCTATCAGCAGGCTGGAGCACTGCCGCTTGTCGATCGAGCACGCGGCGCCATCGACCAATACCCTGCACTCGTGGCGGACGGGCTGGGCCGGGTGCTCGTGGTGGAGGACGACGAGGTCATCAGGTCCCTCATCGCCCTCAACCTCGAGCTGGAGGGCTTCGAGGTGAGCACGGCTGTCGACGGCTCCGAGGCGATGGCCGTGCTGAAGGCCGTCGACCCGGTCGTGGTCACCCTCGACGCGATGATGCCGAACGTCGACGGCTACGAGGCAGTACGCCGCATCCGCGCCGACCCCGACACTGCGCACGTGAAGGTGCTGATGGTGTCGGCCCGGGCCCAGCGGCAGGACGTAGCGCGGGCCGACCGGGCGGGCGTCGACAGCTACCTCACCAAGCCGTTCGACCCGGGCGAGCTGGTCAGCGCAGTACGCCGGCTCGCCGGACTACCGGCCTGACCCGCCGGTTCAGGGCCGGTGGGGGACACTTGTCCCGATGCGAACACAGATCTGGCGCGCAGCTGCCGCCAGCGGCCTGCTGGCCGTGGCCGCCTGCGGCACCGGAGGCTCTGGTGCTCAGAGGGCATCGGCGCCGCCTCCCACCGCTTCGGGCGCAACGTCTGCTCCTGCCGCCGCTTCCGCTCTCAACACCGGGCCGCCGCCGTGGCCGTTGCCGGCGAGCGAGATCACCGCCATTACGGCCGCGGGGCTGCCGGGACTCGACCGTGAGGCCTTGGACGTCCATTACCACGCGCACCTTGACGTCATTGCCGACGGAGCGAAGATCCCGGTGGTCGCCAACCTCGGCATCGACTACAAGGCACAGAAGATCAGCCCGCTGCACACGCACGACGCTAGCGGTGTGATCCACATCGAGGCGGCCAAGTCCGACGTCTTCACCCTCGGCCAGCTGTTCACCGAGTGGGGGGTCCGGTTGAGCCCCGACTGCGTGGGCGGCCTGTGCACGGGGGGCGGCAAGACCCTGCGGGTCTACGTCAACGGGCAGCTCAGGCCCGGCGACCCGGCCGCCGTCGCGTTCGCCGCCCACCAGGAGGTCGCGCTGGTCTACCGCGCCGACTCCGACACCACACCGGTCCCAGCCAAGTACGACTTCGCATCGGGGCTCTGAGCCGCCGGAAGGCCGGATTCGCTGCGATAACCTCGGTCGGTGACACCCGCCGAGCTCAGCGACGCCGTGCTCGCCGCCGTACGACGCTCGGTTGACGCCGGCGAGCTGACTGTTGCGGTGCCGGACCGGGTGCTGGTCGAGCGGCCGAAGAGCCGGGAGCACGGCGACTACGCGACCAACGTGGCCCTGCAGCTGGCGAAGCCGGCCGGGCGCGCGCCGCGAGACGTGGCCGCGCTGATCGCAGGCCAGCTGCTCACCGCCGACGGCGTCGCCGGGGTCGACGTCGCCGGGCCGGGCTTCCTCAACATCACGCTGGCCGACGATGCGATCGGCACGATCGCCCGCACCGTCCTGGCGGCAGGTCCGGCGTACGGCCGGAGCGATCTCGGGGCAGGCGAGCGGATCAACCTGGAGTTCGTCAGCGCCAACCCGACCGGTCCGCTGACCCTGGCCTCGGCCCGCTGGGCCGCCGTGGGTGACGCGCTGGCCCGGATCTGGCAGGCCACCGGCCGGGCGGTGACGCGGGAGTACTACTTCAACGACGCCGGCGGCCAGATCGACCGGTTCGCCGAGTCGCTCTACGCGCGGGCCACCGGCGGCGAGGTGCCCGAGGGTGGCTACCAGGGCGAGTACGTCGCGGACCTGGCCCAGCAGGTGCTCGCGGAGCATCCCGGCCTGCTCGACGCGCCGCGCGCCGAGGCCGTCGCGGTGTTCGGCCGGGACGGCATCGCGGTGATGCTGGGTGCGATCAAGGCAACCCTGACCGACTTCGGCCTGCACTTCGACGTGTGGTTCTCCGAGCGCACGCTGCACGACAGCGGCGCGATCGAGCAGGCGATCGAGCGGCTGCGCGAGCAGGGCCATCTTTACGAGGCTGATGAAGCGTTGTGGCTCCGGACGACGGAGTTCGGCGACGACAAGGACCGGGTGCTGGTCAAGCGCGACGGCGTGACGACCTACTTCGCGGCGGACGCGGCCTACTACATGGACAAGCGCCGGCGCGGGGCGGACCGCGTCGTGATCATGTTGGGGGCCGACCACAGCGGCTACGTCGCCCGGCTCAAGGCGATGGCCGCCTGCTTCGGCGACCCGCCGGACCTGATGGACCCCGTGATCGGGCAGCTGGTCAACCTGTTCCGGGGTGGCGAACCGGTCCGGATGAGCAAGCGGACCGGCACGTTCGTGTCCTTCGAGGACCTGGTCGATGCCGTGGGGGTGGACGCGGCCCGCTACTCGCTCGTCCGGGCGTCCATCGACTCCACCCTCGACCTCGACCTCGACCTGATCACCAGGCGGGATGCCGAGAACCCGGTCTTCTACGTGCAGTACGCCCACGCCCGGATCTGCTCGCTGCTGCGCAACGCGACCGACCTGGGTGTGGCGCGCGCCGGCAGCGTCGGCTCCGCAGGCACCGACTTCTCCCTGCTGTCCACCGAGCGGGAGGGCGACCTGCTCCGGGCGCTGGGTGAGCTCCCGCGGGTGGTCGCGAGCGCTGCCGACCTGCGCGCACCGCACCGGGTGGCGCGCTACCTGGAGGAGCTGGCGGGCACCTATCACCGGTTCTACGACGCCTGCCGGGTGCTGCCGCAGGGCGACGAGGTGGCGACGGCGCTGACCGAAGCCCGGTTGGCGCTGTGCGAGGCCACCCGCGTCGTGCTGGCGAACGGGCTGGACCTGCTCGGGGTCAGCGCGCCGGCCCGGATGTAGTCGTGAACGGCGCGAGCAGTCTCGACCTCGACCCGACGGTGTGGCCACGATCGGCCCGCCGCGTCAATGGCGTCCTCACCCTCGGCGGGATCGACGTCCGCGACCTGGCGACCGAGCACGGCACCCCGGCGTACGTCCTCGACGAGGAGGACCTGCGTGAGCGATGCCGGACCTGGCGGGACGCGTTCGCCGACGCCGACGTCTACTACGCCGGGAAGGCCTTCCTGTGTACGGCGATGGCCCGCTGGGTCGCCGAGGCCGGTCTGTCTCTCGACGTGTGCACCGGCGGGGAGCTGGCGGTCGCCGAGCGGGCCGGTTTCCCCGCCGACCGGCTGCTCTTCCACGGCAACAACAAGTCGGTCGGCGAGCTCGAGCGAGCGCTGCAGTACGGGGTGGGGCGGGTGGTCGTCGACTCCTTCGAGGAGCTGGCCAGGCTCGCCTTCCTGGCCGACCGTGCCGGCCTGCGGCAGCGGATCCTGCTGCGGGTGACGCCGGGCGTGGAGGCCCACACGCACGACTACGTCGCGACCGGCCAGGAGGACCAGAAGTTCGGTTTCTCCCTCGCCGCCGGCACGGCTGCCGAGGCCATCCGGCGTGCGCTCATGCTGCCGTCGGTGGAGCTGGTCGGGCTGCACGCGCACATCGGCTCGCAGATCTTCGACACCCAGGGCTTCGCCCTGGCCGCGCACCGGATGATCGGCCTGCTCGGCACGGTCCGCGAGGAGCACGGGGTGGAGCTGCCCGAGCTCGACCTGGGCGGTGGCCTCGGCATCGCCTACACCTCCGCCGACGCCCCGCTTCCGGTCGACGAGCTGGCCGAGCGGCTGCGCGCCGTCGTCGGCAAGGAGTGCGCCGCGCTCGGGCTGGCCGTCCCGCGTCTGGCGGTCGAGCCGGGCCGGGCCATCAGCGGGCCGACCACGGTGACGCTCTACGAGGTCGGGACGGTCAAGGCCCTGCCCGGCCTGCGCACCTATGTCAGCGTCGACGGCGGCATGAGCGACAACATCCGCACAGCTCTCTACGGCGCGCACTACACCGCCGTACTGGCGTCGCGGACCTCGAGTGCCGAAGCGCGTCCGGTGACGCTGTGCGGCAAGCACTGCGAGTCGGGCGACATCGTCGTGCACGACGTCTCGCTCCCGGCCGACTTGGCGCCGGGGGACCTGCTCGCCGTACCGGCCAGCGGCGCCTACCACCGGTCGATGGCCAGCAACTACAACCACGTCCCGCGGCCGCCGGTGGTCGCGGTGGCCGACGGCCGGTCGCGGGTGATCGTTCGCCGGGAAACCGAGGATGACCTGCTGCGCCTGGACGCGTCGTGACGGCGGCCCGGCCGTTGCGGATCGCCCTGCTGGGCTGCGGCGTGGTCGGCAGTGAGGTCGTCCGGCTGCTGGACGCCCACCGGACGGACCTCGCCGCGCGCGTCGGCGCGCCGCTGGAGCTGGCCGGCATCGCCGTACGCCGGCCGGGACGGGCCAGGGACCTGCCGGTGGACCCCTCGCTGTTCACCAGCGACGCGGCCGGGCTGGTCGCCGGGGCAGGCGTCGACGTCGTCATCGAGGTGATCGGGGGCATCACGCCCGCCCGTCAGCTGCTGCTCAGTGCGCTCCGCCGCGGGGTGAGCGTGGTGACGGCCAACAAGGCACTGCTGGCCGAGGACGGGGCCGCGCTGCACGAGGCGGCCCGCCGCTTCGGCGCGGATCTCTACTACGAGGCCGCCGTCGCCGGCGCGATCCCCCTGCTGCGCCCACTGCGCGAGTCGCTGGCCGGCGACCGGATCCACCGGGTGCTCGGAATCGTCAACGGCACCACCAACTTCGTGCTGACCCGGATGGACGAGACGGGCGCCGGCTTCGCCGAGGCCCTCGACGAGGC
>JALYXH010000209.1 GCA_030947185.1 Actinomycetota bacterium
TTCCCGAGCCGGCGCCGGGCTCTGCGGCCTCCGACCCGGCCGCGGCGGATGACGAAGCAGACGGCACCGGCGCCGACGATGCGCAGAGCGGTACGGACGGCGAGTCCCGCACCGGCCGGCGACGCCGGGGCCGTCGCGGCAGAGGCAGGGGACGCGCCGAGTCAGAAGGCGATGACGCCGGGGCAGGCGGTCCCGACGGATCACCAGCCCTGGCAGGCAGCGCCACAGCCGACCCGGTAGCCGGGTCCGACGAGGCAGCCGAGGCCGGCACCGACAGCGAGTCCGGCGAGGGTGAGCCCGGCGAGGGTGAGACGGGCACCCGTCGCCGCCGGCGTCGCCGCCGCCGGGGCACCGGGGGCGGAGACGACGCGGAGCCCGGGACCGAGGACGCGCCGGAGCCGGTCGCCAAGGTCCGCGAGCCGCGCAAGCGTGCCCCCCGCGGCGCGACGGTTGAGGACGAGGACGGCGTACGCGGTATCACCGGCTCGACCCGGATGGCAGCCAAGCGGGCTCGCCGTCAGGACGGTCGCGACCAGGGCCGCCGGCGCCCACCGATCGTCACCGAGGCCGAGTTCCTGGCCCGCCGGGAAGCGGTCGAGCGCGCGATGGTCGTCCGCCAGCACGGTGAGCGCACCCAGATCGCTGTGCTCGAGGACGGCGTCCTGGTCGAGCACTACGTCACCAAGGCGAGCGCCGCGTCGTACGCCGGGAACATCTACCTCGGCAAGGTCCAGAACGTGCTGCCCAGCATGGAGGCGGCGTTCGTCGACATCGGCAAAGGCCGCAACGCCGTCCTGTACGCCGGAGAGGTCAACTACGACGCGAGCGCGCTCGAGGGGCGGGCCCACCGCATCGAGCAGGCTTTGAAGTCCGGCCAGAACGTTCTCGTCCAGGTCACCAAGGACCCGATCGGGCACAAGGGCGCCCGGCTGACCAGCCAGATCAGCCTGCCCGGCCGCTACCTGGTCTACGTGCCCGAGGGCTCGATGACCGGGATCTCCCGCAAGCTGCCCGACACCGAGCGCAGCCGGCTCAAGGCGATCCTCAAGAAGGTGGTGCCGGAGAACGCCGGCGTGATCATTCGTACGGCGGCTGAGGGGGCCAGCGAGGAGGAGCTCTCCCGCGACGTCGCCCGCCTTGAGGCGCAGTGGCAGGACATCCAGAAGAAGGCGGCCAAGGCCGGCTCGACCGCGCCGACCCTCGTGTACGCCGAGCCCGACCTGGTGGTCCGGGTGGTCCGCGACGTGTTCAACGAGGACTTCGCCTCACTCGTGGTCCAGGGGGACTCGGAGTGGGACACCATCGGCTCCTACGTCGACCAGGTAGCACCTGACCTCGCGCCGCGGGTCTCGCGGTTCACCGCTGAGGGCGACGTCTTCTCGGCGCACCGGGTCGACGAGCAGCTGCTCAAGGCGCTGGACCGCAAGGTCTACCTGCCCTCCGGCGGGTCGCTGGTCATCGATCGCACCGAGGCGATGGTCGTCATCGACGTCAACACCGGCAAGTTCGTCGGCAAGGGCGGCAACCTCGAGGAGACGGTCACCAAGAACAACCTGGAGGCCGCGGAGGAGATCGTCCGCCAGCTCAGGCTGCGTGACATCGGCGGCATCATCGTCATCGACTTCATCGACATGGTGCTCGAGAGCAATCGCGACCTGGTCCTGCGGCGGCTGACCGAGTGTCTCGGCCGGGACCGGACCAAGCACCAGGTGGCCGAGGTCACCTCGCTCGGTCTGGTCCAGATGACCCGCAAGCGAGTGGGACAGGGGCTGCTGGAGTCCTTCTCCGAGGTTTGCCCGGAGTGCAGCGGACGGGGCGTGCTGGTGCACCTGGACGGCGTTCCCGCGCCGCGGACCCGCACGGTGACGCCAGCCGATGTTGCCCGGGTCACCCGGCGTCCGGCCGCCGAGGCCGAGCTGCCCGAGCCGGCCTTGGACGTGCCCGAGCCGGCCTTGGACGTGCCCGAGCCAAGCATGGATGTGCCCGAGCCAGGCATGGACGTGCCCGAGCCGGCCATGGACGGGGACGAGCCGGCCATGGAAGTGTCCCAGCCGGCGACCGAGGTGCCTGAGCCGTCCTCCGAGGTGCCCGAGCCGGTTGGTCAGGCCTCGGCTGATCCGGCCGAGAACGGTGCGCAGCCACGTCGTCGGCGTGGCGGCCGGGGCCGAGCCGGTCGTCCGGCCGGGCCGCCGGTTGGGGCGGCAGCGCCGGGCGACGCGGCTTCCTGAGCGTCGCCGACGGTCAGGGCACGGTCGGGGGAGGAGTCCTGCGGATCAGACTGCCCGGGCCGATCGGCTCCCCGTCGCCGACCGTTGCGGCCTCGGACAGGGCTGCGCGCGCGAGCGCCAGCGCCTGCTCGACAGCTGCCGAAGCCCGCGCGGCGTCGCCGGCCGCCAGCGCGTACTTGGCCAGCACCAGTGCCTGCACCAGGTCGTCGCGGGCTTGCAGCGCAGCCGCGCGTACCTCGTCGGTTCGCTCGCTCATCGGTCCAGCCTCGTCACCGCCGCCTCCTCAGGCCAGCATGGCGTCCCGGCGTCCCGGCGTCCCGGCGTCCCGGCGTCCCGGCGAGCCGGCAGAGGCGCTTCGCGCGTTTCCGCTGACCGGGGCGCGTCCTGTACCCTGACCCACGGTGCCGCGGACATTCGGCCGGCGCCCTCTCAATGCCTACGAGGAGCTTCTCGGTGTACGCGATCGTCCGCACGGGCGGCAAGCAGCACAAGGTGGCCGTCGGCGACGTCATCACCGTTGAGAAGATCGCCGGTTCCGACGGCGCTGTCACGCTGCCCGCCCTCCTGGTGGTCGACGGTGCCGAGGTGACGAGCGACGCGACGGCGCTGGCCGGGATAGCCGTCACCGCTGAAGTGGTGGCCCACACCAAGGGTCCTAAGATCAACATCCTGAAGTACAAGAACAAGACCGGCTACCGGCGGCGCAAGGGCCATCGCCAGCAGCTCACCCAGCTGCGGGTGACAGGCATCGACGCCGCCGCCAAGACCAGCGGGAGCGGGCGCTAGATGGCACACAAGAAGGGCGCCTCGTCCAGCCGCAACGGTCGCGACTCGAACGCGCAGCGGCTCGGCGTCAAGCGCTTCGGCGGCCAGGTCGTCAACGCTGGCGAGATCATCGTCCGGCAGCGCGGCACCCACTTCCACCCCGGCGTGGCCGTCGGCCGTGGTGGCGACGACACGCTGTTCGCCCTGGAGGCCGGCGCCGTGAAGTTCGGCACCAAGCGAGGGCGCAAGACGATCAGCATCGTGCCGGTGGAGGCCTGACCCGTACGACGCGCAAGACAGGGCGGGCCGGGACGCACCGGCTCGCCCTTTTGCGTGTTGCGGCACTGACCCTCGACCCGGACGCAGGAGGTGACCATGGCGACGTTCGTTGACCGAGTCGTTCTGCACACCTCTGCAGGTGACGGCGGGCACGGCTGCGCGTCGGTGCACCGGGAGAAGTTCAAGCCTCTCGGCGGCCCCGACGGTGGTGACGGCGGGCACGGCGGCGACGTGGTCCTGGTGGTCGACCCGAACGTCTCCACCCTGCTGGACTTCCACTACCACCCGCATCAGAAGGCCACGGCGGGCAAGCCCGGCCAGGGTTCGCACCGCTCCGGAGCCGACGGCCATGGCCTCGAGCTCGCCGTACCGGACGGCACCGTGGTGCTCGACACGGACGGCCGCCCGCTCGCCGACCTGATGGGACCGGGCACCCGCTTCGTCGTCGCCCGCGGTGGGCGGGGCGGTCTGGGCAACGCCTCCCTCGCGTCGCCGCGCCGGCGGGCACCGGGCTTCGCCCTGCTCGGTGAGCCCGGCGAGGCGCGCGACGTCGTCCTCGAGCTGAAGTCAGTGGCAGACGTGGCGCTGGTCGGCTTCCCCAGCGCCGGCAAGTCCTCGCTCATCTCGGTGCTCAGCGCGGCCCGGCCGAAGATCGCCGACTACCCCTTCACGACCCTTGTGCCCAACCTGGGAGTGGTGACGGCCGGCGCGGCGGTGTTCACGGTTGCCGACGTACCCGGGCTGATCCCGGGCGCCAGCGAGGGTCGCGGGCTGGGCCTGGAGTTCCTGCGCCACGTCGAGCGCTGCTCGGTGCTGGTGCATGTCCTCGACTGTGCGACCGAGGAGCCGGGCCGGGACCCGCTCTCCGACATCGACACGATCGAGGCCGAGCTGGCCGCCTACGGCGGACTCGCCGACCGGCCGCGGCTGGTGGCGCTGAACAAGCTCGACGTACCGGCTGCCCGCGAGCTGGCCGAGCTGGTGGCCCCGATGCTGGCCGACCGCGGCCTGCGTGCCTTCCCGGTCTCGGCAGTGACCCACGAAGGGCTGCGCGAGCTGACCTACGCGATGGCGGAAGTGGTCGAGGCGGCGAAGGCCGCCCGCCCGGTGGAGGAGGCCACCCGCATCGTGCTGCGTCCCACCGCCGTCGACGACGCGGGCTTCACCGTCGAGGTGGGGGCCGACGGCTTCGTCGTCCGCGGGGACAAGCCGATCCGCTGGGTGCAGCAGACGGACTTCAGCAACGACGAGGCGGTCGGCTACCTCGGTGACCGGCTGGCTCGCCTGGGTGTCGAGGCGGCGCTGGCCGCGGCCGGCGCCCAGCCCGGCGCCGCGGTCACCATCGGCGAGGTCACCTTCGACTGGGAGCCGACGACGCTGGCCGGCGTCGACCCCACGCTGACCCGCCGCGGTCGCGACGTGCGCCTCGAGACGACCGATCGGCCGGGCGCGGACGTCCGGCTCGAGCGCAAGCGGGCAGCCCGCCGGCCCGGGGAGTACGGCGACTGGTACGACGAGCCAGAGCTGCCGTGACGAGCGAACGGCCGGCGGTGCAGGCTGCTCGCCGCATCGTGGTCAAGATCGGCTCTTCGTCGCTGACGACCGCGGGCGGGGGGCTCGACGTCGCCCGGGTCGACCTGCTGGTCGACGCACTGGCGGCCCGGCGCGCGAACGGCGTACAGGTGGTGCTGGTCTCCTCGGGCGCGATCGCTGCCGGGCTGGCCCCCCTCGGACTGGGCCGCCGCCCGCGCGACCTGGCCACGCTGCAGGCCGCGGCCAGCGTCGGTCAGGGGTTGCTGGTGGAGCGCTATGCCGCTGCCTTCGCCCGCCACGGCTCGCGCGTGGGGCAGGTGCTGCTCACCGCCGAGGACGTCGTACGCCGGGCGCACTACCGCAACGCCCGGCGGACCCTGGACCGGCTGCTCGCGCTTGGGGTCGTCCCGGTGGTCAACGAGAACGACGCGGTGGCCACCGAGGAGATCCGGGTCGGTGACAACGACCGGCTGGCGGCGCTGGTCGCCCACCTGGTGCACGCCGACGCGCTGGTCCTGCTCTCCGACGTCGCCGGCCTCTACGACGGCGACCCGCGCAACGGGGGCCGCCTGGTCGAGCAGGTGCGAGGCGAGCAGGACCTGGCCGGCATCAGCCTGCGCGGGACCGGCCCGGCCGGCGTCGGCTCGGGCGGGATGGCCAGCAAGATCGACGCTGCCCGGGTGGCCACCGCGGCCGGCGTGCCGGTGGTGCTGGCGGCGGCTGCGGCCGTGGGGGAG
>JALYXH010000001.1 GCA_030947185.1 Actinomycetota bacterium
TCGCATCGGTAGCGGGCCGCCGTGACGCGCTGTCACCTCGCGTCCGGCGAGGGCGAGCGCGGCGGCCAGCGTGGCCGCGGCGACATCCGACAGCGCGGCCCCCACGGCGGGAAGGTCCAGGCGGCCCAGCAGGTCGGCGCCGGCCACCCGCAGCAGCTCCTGCCGGCGTACGCCGCGGGCCGCCAGCACCGCCCCGACCCCGTCCTCCCGCCGTTCCGCGGCGGCGACCAGCGACACCGCCAGCTGCTCCCGCGTCCTCGGCACCAGCTCGTCGTCACGGGCCAGCAGGACCACCGCCTCGGGAGCCCGCACCAGCAGCCCGGCGACGTACCGGCTGCCGGCCAGGAGCCGCGCGAGCCGGTCGGCGGCGCTGCCCTCGTCGCGCAGCAGCCGCAGGTACCACGGCGTGGTCCCCAGGGCGTCGGAGACCTGCCGGTAGGCAAGCAGGCCGGCGTCGGGGTCGGCCGCGTCGGCGAAGGCGGCCAGCATGGTCGGCAGCAAGGTGCGCTGGATGACGGCCCGGCGGCTGACGCCAGCGGTCAGCGCCTGCAGGTGACGCAGCGCGCCGGCCGGGTCGGCGAAGCCCAGCGCCTCCAGCCGGGTCCGGGCTGCCGGCGGAAGCAGCCCTGCCTCGTCGGCCGGCAACGCCTCCACCGCACCTAGCAGCGGCCGGTAGAACAGCTTCTCGTGCAGCAGCCGTACCTCCCGGGCGTACGCCGTGCGCTCGTAGGTGAACTGCGTCTCGGCGTCGCCATACCGGCCAGGGCGGTAGCCGAGGGCCCTTGCCAGCCAGCGCAGCTCGCGGGGATCGGTCGGGACCAGATGGGTACGCCGGAGCCGCTGCAGCTGCAGCCGGTGCTCGACGGTGCGTAGGAAGCGGTAGGACTCGGCGAGCCGGCGGGCATCCTCGCGGCCGACGTACCCGTGCGCCGCGAGCGCCGCGAGCGCCACCAGGGTGGTGCCGCTGCGCAGGTCGGTGTCGGCGCGGCCGTGGACCAGCTGCAGGAGCTGGACGGCGAACTCGACGTCACGCAGGCCGCCCGGGCCCAGCTTCACCTCCCGGTCCGCCTCGGCCGGCGAGAGGGTGCCCTCGACGCGCCGCCGCATCGCCTGCACGTCCTCGACGAAGTGCGGCCGCTGGCCGGCCGACCAGACCAGCGGCGCGAGCCGCGCGACGTAGGCCGCGCCGAGCTCGAGGTCCCCGGCCACCGGTCGCGCCTTCAACAGCGCCTGGAACTCCCAGGTACGCGCCCAGCGACGGTAGTAAGCCTCGTGGCTGGCCAGCGTCCGCACCAGCGGTCCGGATTTGCC
Organism: Actinomycetota bacterium; assembly: GCA_030947185.1. Lineage (GTDB taxonomy): Bacteria > Actinomycetota > Actinomycetes > JALYXH01 > JALYXH01 > JALYXH01. The sequence continues at coordinate 1,312 of JALYXH010000001.1, forward strand.
CTCGGGGCGCAGGTTGGCGTCGACCGGCCACAGGGAGCCCTCCGACGTACCGGCACCGACGGCGTGCATGACCCCGATCGCCAGGGTGGTGGCCGTCTGCAGAGCAGCCGCCTCATCGGCGGACCCCTCGAGCGGCTCGGCGACGAAGACCACGTCGACGTCGCTGACGTAGTTGAGCTCGCGGCCGCCTGCCTTGCCCATGCCGATGACAGCGAGCCGGCAGCCCGGGGCGTCGGCCGGCAGGGCGGCCGCGGCGACGGCAAGTCCGGCGCACAGGGCGGCCGCTGCCAGGTCGGCCAGCTCGGCTGCCACCTCCTCGACCGAGACCTCGCCGGACAGGTCGCGCGCAGCAAGGCCGACCAGGCAGCGCCGGTAAGCCGCACGCAGGGCGACCAGCACGTCGTCGCCGGTCCCTCGCGCCCGGACTGCCGTCGAGCTCGGCGCTGCCCGGTCCGGGTCGGCCCCGACGGCGAGCAGCAGGGTGCGCCGTAGGCCAAGGGCGCTCGGCCGCCTCTGCACCAGGCTGTCGTCGCCGAGCGTCTCCCAGTCGGTGGGATGGCGGACCAGGTGGTCGCCCAGCGCAATGCTCGCGCCGAGGACGCCGACCAGCCGCCGTCGAAGACCGGCCGAGTCGCGCAACCTGGCCACCAGGTCGGCCGGGTCGGCAACCGCCTCCACCAGCCGGGACAGCGACCGCAGCGCGAGGTCCGGCTCGGCAGCGTCGGCCAGTGCCTCGACCAGCACCCCGGCAGGCTCGTCGACGGGTCCGCCCTCGGCTGCCCAAAGGCCGAGCCCTCCCGGCCCGAGCAGGTCCAGGGCGCGGTCGACATCCAGGAAGCCGAGCCGGGTCAGCCGAGCCGGCGAGGTGGAGCCGCGCGGCTGCTCGGCTGACGTGGTCACGCAGCCGAGCCTAGGTGGCTACCGGACCGGCAGGCTGGCACGATGACGCCTCGTCATCGAGGAGGGACCCATGTCCAGGCCACGCCATGACTGACGCGGCACACGTCGGCGCCTTCGATCTAGCGGCACCGGCCGGGCCGTTTGTCACCGTCCGGCTGCTCCGCTTCCCGCTTCGCCACTACGCACGGACCCGGGAGCACTACGACGAGCTGATGCGCGAGTTCAGTTTGATCGCCAGTGACCCCCCGACCGACCGTCCCGACCGGCACGTGCCGGCCCGCTTGCTCGAGCTTGTCGACGTCCTCGGCCAGCAGTACGCCGCTACATCTGCGGCACCCGATGCCGCCCGCGACGAGGCGCTCGAGCGGGGCGACGCCAGCATCGACCTGACCTACGAGATCCCGAAGCAGGGCAGCGCCGCGGCCACGATCCTGTTGCGGCTGCTCGAGGAGGCCGACCAGTTCTGCCAGCAGGGGCAGAGCCTGCTCACCCTGGCCGCCCCGGCCGATGCCGTGGTTTTCCGTCGCTGGTGGCTTGGCGAGTTCGTCCGGCAGGTGGACGGGATGGCGCCCGAGCCCTGGCCGGGTGGCCTGGACTGATCTGGACTGACCGTCACCCGGCCGATCGGGCGCCCATGCGAAGCCCGGCGAGCAGCCGGTCCGTCGCGGCGGCCACCTCCTCCACGGCGCTGCTGAACGCCGCGTCGTTGGCCCGCGACGGCGACCGCATCCCGGCGATCTTGCGCACGTACTGCAGCGCCGCCGCGTCGATGTCGGCGGGCGTCACCTCATCGGCGTACGGCGGGCGCAGGGTCTTGATGCTCCGGCACATAAGTGCCTCCTCCAGTAGTCAGTCCCGACGATGGGCGAGGGCGGCGAACCGCTCGACGGCAGGGCGCCAGGCGACCTCGACGTCCGGCAGGACGGCGAGAGCGCGCCGGAGCACCTGGTCGGGGTCGAGCCCGGCAGCACGCGCGCGATCGGCATCCTGGCGGGCCCAGGTGCTGACCATCTCCGGCGGCGTCTCGAGATGGAACTGCAGGCCCCACGCGGACGTCCCGAGCCGGAAGGCCTGGTTGGGGTAGCGGCTGCTGCTGGCGAGCAGGACCGACCCCGGTGGCAGCTCGGCGATCTCGTCCCAGTGCCACTGGATGACGTCCGGGGTGAACGGGACGCCGGCGAACAGGGAGTCGGACGCCGCGACGTCGCGCTTGGCGAGCAGGCCGGCGCCGAGCTCGGGGCCGGCCGCTCCGGGCAGCACCCGCCCCCCGCACGCCGCCGCGAGCAACTGCCCACCCAGACAGATCCCGAGGGTAGGCACCGACCGGTCCACCGCATCGCGCATCAGTTTCTTGGTCGCACCGAGCCAGGGGCAGCTGTCGTCGTCGTTTGCGCTCATCGGTCCGCCCATGACGATGAGCGCGCGGTGGGTGCCGGGGGTTGTGGCCGGAAGCCGGTCTCCGGCGTACGGCGCCACCACGTCGACCTCGACGCCGGCGGCAGCCAGCCAGTCGGCCAGCAGCCCGGGACCCTCGTGCTCGGTGTGGGTGACCACGAGCGCGCGCGTCACAGCAGCGGGAGGTACCGGTCGAGCTCGAACGGGGTGACCTGGCGGCGGTACTCCTCCCACTCCGCCTTCTTGTTGCGCAGGAAGAAGTCGAACACGTGCTCACCCAACGTCTCGGCCACCAGCTCGCTGCGTTCCATGACCGCGATCGCCTCGGCCAGGCTGCCCGGCAGGGAGGTGATGCCGAGCGCCCGGCGCTCCGCGTCGGTGAAGGCAGCCACGTCCTCCTCGGCGCCGTCGCTCAGCTGGTAGTTCCCTTCGACGCCCTTCATGCCGGCCGCCAGCAGCAGGGCGAACGCGAGATAGGGGTTGCACGACGAGTCGGGCGAGCGGACCTCGATGCGGGTCGAGTTGCCCTTGGTCGGCTTGTACATCGGCACCCGCACCAGTGCCGAGCGGTTGTTGTGCCCCCAGCAGACGTACGACGGCGCCTCGCCGCCGCTGATCAGCCGCTTATAGGAGTTGACCCACTGGTTGGTCACTGCAGTGATCTCCGCGGAGTGCCGCAGCAGACCGGCGATGAAGCTCTTCGCGACCTTCGACAGGTGGTAGCCGTCGCTGGCGTCGTAGAAGACGTTCTGGTCGCCCTCGAACAGCGACAGATGTGTGTGCATGCCGGAGCCGGGCTGGTCGCTGAAGGGCTTGGGCATGAACGACGCATAGACCCCGGCGGACAGGGCCACCTCTTTGAGCACCAGCCGGAAGGTCATCAGGTTGTCGGCGGTGGTCAGCGCGTCGGCGTACCGCAGGTCGATCTCCTGCTGCCCGGGCGCGACCTCGTGATGGCTGAACTCGACCGAGATCCCCATCCGCTCGAGCATGGTGATGGCGTTGCGCCGGAAGTCCGAACCCACATCGTGCGGGGTCTGATCGAAGTAGCCGCCTGCGTCGATCGGCTGCGGCCGGGCGCCCGGAGTCGGCCGCTCGCGGAGCAGGAAGAACTCGACCTCAGGGTGGGTGTAGAAGCTGAAGCCGGCCTCCGCGGCCTTGGCCAGGGCCCGCCTCAAGACATGCCGAGGATCGGCCCAGCTCGGTGCCCCGTCGGGCGTGAGGATGTCGCAGAACATGCGGGCGGTCGGCGGCCCGTCGTAGGGGAAGGGCAAAATCTGGAACGTGGCCGGGTCGGGCTTGGCGAGCATGTCCGACTCGTAGACGCGGGCGAACCCCTCGACCGCGGAGCCGTCGAAGCCGATCCCCTCGGCGAAGGCCCCTTCCAGCTCAGCCGGCGCGATGGCTACCGACTTGAGGAAACCGAGTACGTCGGTGAACCACAGCCGGACGAAGCGGATGTCGCGCTCCTCCAGCGTGCGGAGCACGAACTCCTGCTGCTTGTCCATGCCCCTCATCCTCGCAGGTCAGTGACCATCTCTGGTCTCTGTGTCCGCGTTTTCGGTCCGCGGTGAGTCCGCATGATCTTGCAACGCCGCTACGGACTCAACGCCGTCTTCACATCGACCGTGGTGTCGCCGTCGCGGGCCGCTCAGACCAAAAGGGACCGACATCAGCACAGATGGCGAGGTTACGGCCTCTCAAGATCAACGTGCTGCCGTCCGACATGAGCATCATGTACGCCTGGGTGTGGCTCATTCCGCTGTTCTTCTGGCTCGGCATGCGCGAGTCGAAGAACTTCGAACAGAAGACTGGCCGTACCCCGTGGGACCTCCCGTCCTGGGCCTGGGGCTTGCTCACGGGGATGAGCCTGCTCATCGGCGGCGTCCTGCTCATGATCGCGCGGCGCACGACGAGACCACGGTCGCAGCCGGCGGTCGATTCCGGCTCGCCGACCTCGACGTACGGCAGCCAGAACATCCTGCCGGGCGGCTAGGGGCGGACGTAGCGAGCCTCGGCCCTACCTAGGTGCTCCCGGGCTTGCAACCCTGACCGAGCAGTTGGCCGCGACTTCGTCCTGCTCCGGCGGCGGTGCTCAACGGGGTTGCGCGGACGAGGTTTCTCGCTCCCGCCACTGCGGTCTGGGCACGCTCAGGAGATGGCAGCCTTCACCAGTTTGGCGATCGTCTCCTCCACGAGAGGACTCCACTGCTTGAGCGCGTACGACACCGGCCATAGGTCGCCGTCGTCGAGGTTCGCCGCGTCCTGGAAGCCGAGCGTCGAGTACCTGTAGCTGAACTTGCCTGAATCCTGAAAGAAGACGACGACCTTGCCGTCCGCGTTCGTGTAAGCGGGCATCCCGTACCACGTCTTGGGCGACAACTCCGGGGCGGTCGTCATCACTGTGACGTGCACTCGCTCAGCGAGGGCACGATCCTCCGGTGTCATCTCCGCGATCTTGTCCAGGAGAGCCTGCAAACCATCGGCCTTCTTGGCGCCCGACTTACCTTCGGCACGCAGTTCGGCGGCGCGCATCTTCATCGCGGCACGTTCCTCGGCGCTGAAGCCGTCAAATTCGGTCTTGGCTTTCGCAGGCATGCTCAAGGTTCCTTTCGACTCTCGGGGGCTCGGCGTGGTGCCCGCCCTCCGCAAGCAGGCTAGGCCCGGCGACAGCGGGGTGCTTCTCGATTTGTGATCGATCGGTGGCCGGCGAAAGCACTCGAGGCGGGCCCGTCGTCAGCACGACGACCACCTGTCCCGCTGGGTCATTCGTCTACGTTCCTCCCGGCTTGGAGCACGGTTTCCGCGTCGGTCGTGTCCAGAGCCGGAAGCTGAACATCTACCTGCCAGCGGCCATGGTCGGTTACTTCGAGGAACTGGCATTGGCCAATGAAGCCGGAACCGCCCTTGCGCCCGAAGGGCTGACAGCCATGGCCGCGCGTCATTCGATGCGAGTTCTCGGGCCGGTGCCAGACGGCTACCTGCAAGCCCACACGGCGCCCGGTGTGGGTGCCGCTCCCGACGCGGTGTAGCCGGCCTTTCACCTTCCGTCTACCGGCCGGACAGCGCCTGACGTTGCTCTGAAGCGCAGTGGCGCGGGCGTCGAAAGGGACACCGGTCAGAGCTCGCGGAGGTAGTACAGAAATTGGTAGTCCTTGCCTGGCTCAGAGTTCCGGTACCCGTGCCGCTCGTAGAAACGGCGCGCGTCGACGTCGTCTCCGTCAACGTTGACCTCGAGGACTTCGCCGCCTCGTCCTCGGACAACCTCCTCGGCGGCATGGAGCAGTGCCGTTCCGAGTCCCCGTCCACGACGACGTGGATCGACGTAGAGCTCGTCCAGCAGCCCGACTGGGCCGTCGTACCAGACGTTGGGCCGCAGCGTTAGCAATCCGACGCCACATGTGGGATCGCCAACAAGGACGGCGACGACCTCGCTCCCGACGAGAAGCTGCTCAAGGCGTGCGGTGAGCACGGCCACCCCGGGCGACGGGACTACGAACTCGCGATTGAATTCGTCGAGCAACTGCGCCACAACTTGCGCGTCGCCCGGGGTCTGCGCAACCCGGACGCTCTCTGCCACCGGTATCCCTTCTTCCGGGCGCATGTGGTGTTCAGTCACCGAAGGAAGTGCCGCTTGTCGCGCCCAGACCGGCCGACATCGAGGCTGGGCTTCAGTCGTGCTTACCGCCGGGGAGGTGACGCAGGGTGTGCTCCCGGGACGGGACATGCCCGCCGCGCGCACCGCCGTGATCGCGCGCATGCTCCTCGGCTTGCCGGACAAGGTCGTCTTGGTCTGTCGCGACAAGCGTCTCCTTACAGCGCTTGCACGGGATGCTGATCGTCATCTCAGCCTCGCTCGTCGGGTGGCGGCGGATGAGGGAAAGGTACGCCCCAAGGCAGAGCGGACAAGTGCTGTTAGCCGTGTCGTGCCCCCCGACCGCATTGTTCGTCCGAACCGGAGCCGGGGCGAGAGACTGCATCCTCCGATCGGACCGAGACCGGGGTGAGAGACTGGCATCCTCCGAGCGAGCCGAGGTGACCGCCGTGCTCACTGTGCTGTTCCTGGTGTTCCTTCCCTCGCTGCTCATCGGTGCTGCGCTGCAGGTGCCGCGGGTCTGCCGGACACTGGCCAGGCTGGCCAGGCGCTGCGGACTGCTGGCCCCACCGCCGCAGGCCGCCGGCATCCCGATCGAACGCATCGCTGCCGACCTCCGGCGTCTGGACGACCGGCTGACGGCCCTGCGGGGCGCCGGGCCGGTGACCGCAAAGGCGGTCAAGCTCACTGCAGCCCAGGGTGCCTACGACGACCGCCTGCTCGACGCGTGCCGTGCGCTCGACGTACGCCACGACCTGGACACCGCACGCGGTGCCGGGCGGGCCGTGGAGCGATTGCGCATCGAGGCAGCGCTGGTGGGGGCCGGGCTCGAGCTCCGTCCAGCCACCCGGCACTGACGACCGGTCTCCGCCCGTGCCGCAGCTGCGTGTAGCGCTCGCCCAGGTCGACCCAACCGTCGGGGACCTCGACGGCAACACCGAGCTGGCGCTCGACTGGACCAAGCGCGCCGCGGCTGCGGGAGCCCACCTCGTCCTGTTTCCCGAGATGGCCCTGACCGGCTACCCGGCCGAGGACCTGGTGCTGCGCGGTTCGTTCGGCGCGGCGAGCCGCCGGGCAACGACCGAGCTGGCAGCTCGGCTGGCTGGGGACGGCCTCGGCGGGCTGGCGGTCGTCGTGGGCTACCTCGATCTGGACGGCGGCGTCCGGGACGCAGCGGCTCTACTCCACGGCGGTCGGGTGGTAGCCCGCTACTTCAAGCACCACCTGCCGAACTACGGTGTCTTCGACGAGGACCGCTACTTCGAGCCCGGCACCGACCTCTCCGTGGTGCGGCTGCACGGCATCGACGTCGCGATGGTCGTCTGCGAGGACCTCTGGCAGGACGGCGGTCCCATCGCTGTCGCCCGCGAGGCCGGCGTGGGGCTGATCGCCTGCCTCAACGCCTCGCCGTACGAGAGCGGGAAGACCGACCGCCGCCTGCAGCTGGCCGCCCGCCGCGCCGTCGAGGCGAGCGCCGCCCTTGCCTACGTCAACATGGTCGGCGGCCAGGACGAGCTCGTCTTCGACGGCGACTCTCTCGTGGTCGACGCGGACGGCTCGCTGCTCGCCCGGGCGTCGCAGTTCGACGAGCAGCTGCTCGTCGTCGACCTCGACCTGCCGGCGGCGGACGCTTCCGTGCCTGACGCGCCGCCGGGCGCGGACGGCGTACCGCGTGCCTCCGACGGGCCGCCGATGACGGTCGCCCGGCTGACGGTGTCGGAGACGCCGCTCGCGGCGTACTCCCCCGTCGCACCCGAGCGCGCCACGCCGCTGTCTCCCGAGGCCGAGGTCTACGCCGCGCTGGTGCTCGGCACCCGCGACTATGTCCGCAAGAACGGCTTCCGGTCGGTGGTGCTCGGTCTGTCCGGCGGCATCGACTCCGCCCTGGTGGCGACAATCGCTGCCGACGCGCTGGGCGCGGACGCCGTGCACGTCGTAGGCATGCCGAGTCAGTGGTCAAGCCCCGGCTCGGTCGAGGACGCCGCGGACCTGGCCCGGCGTCAGGGGCTGCACTGGTCGGTGCTGCCGATCGCGCCGGTCGTCACGGCGTACGACGGGGCGCTGGCCGACTCGGGCGGGCTGCACGGGCTGGCAGCGGAGAACCTGCAGGCGCGGGTGCGTGGTACCACGCTGATGGCGCTGTCGAACGAACACGGCCACCTCGTGCTCACGACGGGCAACAAGAGCGAGCTGGCGACGGGGTACTCGACGCTCTACGGCGACTCGGCCGGGGGGTTCGCGCCGATCAAGGACGTGCCGAAGACGCTGGTCTGGGAGCTCGCCGGCTGGCGCAACGCCGAGGCGACGCTGCGCGGTGAGACTCCGCCGATCCCGCAGACCTCGATCGACAAGCCGCCCAGCGCCGAGCTGTCCCCGGGCCAGCTCGACTCCGACTCGCTGCCCGAGTACGCCGTGCTGGACGCGCTGCTCGACGACTACGTGGAGCGTGACCTCGGCCATGACGCTCTGATTGCGGCGGGCCACGACCCGGGGCTGGTGGAACGGGTGATCCGGCTGGTCGACGGCGCCGAGTACAAGCGCCGGCAGTACCCGCCGGGCCCGAAGATCTCGCTGAAGGCGTTCGGGAAGGACCGCCGGCTCCCGATCACGTCCCGCTGGCGGGAGCCCGCCGCACCCGCCGGCAGGCCCGCCGATCAAGGAGAGATGGTCGGCGACACGCCGGATGGAACAGCCGTTACTCCTTGATCGGCGCAGCCCGTCGACACCGGGCCACCTGCCGCCCGCTCTCGCCCCGACTCCGCCGCGGAGCCCACCACCGAGCCCACCGCTGACATGTCACCATGAGCGGCATCCGGGGACGCCAGCGCGGCGCCTCGAGATCGGAGGGCACCGCGATGAGCCCCGCTCCCGAACCCACTCTGTACGGCGGACCTCCCGGCCGCCGCGTCACCGTCCGCGACGTCCAGGCCGCGAAGCAGCGCGGCGAGCGCTGGGCGATGCTCACGGCGTACGACGCGCTCACGGCCCGCGTCTTCGACGACGCCGGCATCCCGGTGCTGCTGGTCGGTGACTCGGCCGCCAACGTGGTCTACGGCTACGACTCCACGGTGCCGGTCTCGATGGACGAGCTGGTCCCCCTGGTGCGCGCGGTGGTGCGCGGGTCGCAGCGGGCGCTGGTCGTCGCCGACATGCCGTTCGGCTCCTACCAGTCCTCCCCTGCGCAGGCACTGGAAGGCGCGGCCCGCTTCCTCAAGGAGGGTCGCGCGCACGCGGTCAAGCTCGAGGGTGGCGCTCGGGTGCTGCCCCAGGTCGAGGCACTGGTCGCTGCCGGCGTACCGGTGATGGCCCACCTCGGGTTGACGCCACAGAGCGTCAACGCCTTCGGTGGTTACCGGGTGCAGGGCCGCGGCGAGGCCGGCCAGCGGCTGCTCGGCGACGCAAAAGCGCTGGAGGCCGCCGGCGCCTTCGCTGTCGTGCTCGAGGTGGTGCCGGCCGACCTGGCCGCGCAGGTCACGGCCGCGCTGCACATCCCGACCATCGGCATCGGTGCCGGCGCCGGCTGCGACGCCCAGGTGCTGGTCTGGCAGGACATGGCCGGCCTGACACCGGAGCCGGGGGCGAAGTTCGTCCGCCGGTACGCCGACCTGCGCGGCACTCTCGCCGCGGCCGCCGGCGCCTTCGCCGAGGACGTCCGCGACGGCCGCTATCCCGGCCCGGAGCACACCTACAGCTAGGACCGCACCGCGACAACGAGCTGACGCGTGAGCACCGCACGCGCCTCGGCGAGGCTCGGGCCGTACCACGTGAGGTGCCGGCCGCTGACCAGCGTCACCGGGACGTGCCAGTCCGCGAAGGCCTCGGGTCCGTCGTCGGCCGCGAACCGGTAGGGCTCGTCCGGGAGCACGACCAGCTCGGGCTCGGCCGCACGGATGTCGGCCAGGTCGACCCGCGGGTAGCGGTCGGCCGACTCGGCGCAGACGTTGTCTACGCCGAGTCGTGACAGCAGGTCCCCGGCGAAGGTGTCCCGGCCAAGCGCCATCCAGGGCCGGCGCCAGATCGGCACGAAGCCCCGACGGCGCACCCCCTCGGGCGGTGCGGCCCAGGCGGCCCGCGCGGCCCGGAGCCAGTCCGGCGTCGGCAGCGCGCAGGCTGCGAGCATGCGCTCCAGCGAGTCGAGGGCTACCGGCACCGTCTCCGGAGCCGTCACCCAGACGGCCAGCCCGGCCTCGCGCAGTGCGGCCAGGTCGGTGGCGCGGTTCTCCTCCTCGTTGGCCAGCACGAGATCGGGCCCGAGCGCGACGACCCGCGCCACATCGGGGTTCTTCGTCCCGCCCACCTTGGCCATGCGGGCCACCACGTCGCCCGGGTGCGTGCACCAGTCGGTGACGCCCACCAGCAGGTCGGCCCCACCGCTCTCGGCCACCGACTCGGTCAGCGACGGGACCAGCGAGACGATCCGGCCCACCCGGCCCGGTACGTCGACCCGGTTGCCGAGGTCATCCGCAGCACCGTCCATAGCCGCAGTCTGTCAGCCGCCGCGGCCCGACCGTCGGCCCGTCGCACCGCGACTGCTCCCCTGGTGGGAGATGCTGCTGTCCTTGCCCGGCAGGCGTTTCGCCGCCACTGGAGCCCGCGAACGGAGGTGACGATGGACTCGGCCCGGGTAGCGACCCTGCGGGATCTGCTGACCGGCTCGGTCCTGCTCGACCGGACCGCCGGCTTCGCCCGGTCCCTTCGCGTCGCCGGTCACAGCGAGGGCGGCCTGCTCCTTGTCGGTACGCCGGACGAGGAGCCCTGGCATCTCACCGCTCACCTCAGCGACGAGTCCCGGTACAACGACCTGCCCGAGCTGATGCCCACCCTGGTGCGCTGGGCACCGCCGCCGGGCGCTCCCCCACACCTGGCCGTCGGCCTCGAGCGCCTGGAGGCCGCCGGCCGCGGCGAGACGGTCTTCGTCGTCGCCCCGGACGCCGCGCCCGAACAGCTGCTCGAGCGGGTCTCGGACGCCAGGCGCGACGGCGCCGTCGTGCTGACCGTCGACGGCGGCGACAGAGAGCTGGCCGGGCTGGCCCACGACGCGCTGGTGGTGCCGGCCCCGGGCAGCACGCAGGCCGCGGCGCTCGGCGTACCGGGGCAGCCGGAGATCTCCTTCGACCTGGTCACCCACCTGGTCAGCCTCGCCGCCGGCGGAAACCTGCCGGTGGCGCGCCGCTCCAGCCTGCGTGGGCGGCTGGCCCGTCTGCTCGACGCGCTGAGCGGACCGGAGGGCTCGGCGGACGCGCCGGTCCGCTGAGGGGTAGAGCCCAGTCAGCGCCGACCGCGACGGCCCAGCAGCCAGCCCAGGACGAGCGCCAGCACGACAGCAGCTGCCGGAGCTACCCGCTTGAGGACCGGCGCGCCGGCGGTGTCCAGCAGGTTGATCGCCTCGGCGCTGCGCCGGGGCTGCTGGACCACGGTGCGCGGCACGCTGACGCCCGCTGCTACGGGGGTGGCCGCCGGCGCCGCGGCGGGAGCGGTCTCCGCGGGATCGTGGGGCAGGGCGCTGTCGGCGGCCGCGGCCGGCTCCACCTCGGCAGCGGGTGAGGCAGGCGGTGGCGCGACATCTGCCGGCGAAGCGGCCGTCCCCGACTGACCCAGCTCGTCGGCCAGGCAGTCGGAGAACTGACCGATGAGCTTCGCTCCTATCTCCGCCATCACGCCACGCCCGAACTGCGCGGGCTTGCCGGTGATGGCCAGGTCGGTCGACACCCGGACGTCGGTGCTGGCGCCACCACCGACCAAGGTCGCGGTGATCGTCGCCGAAGCCGTACCGGTGCCGCGGGTCTCCTTGCCGGTCGCCTCGATGACCACCACGCGGGCGTCCTCGTCGCGACGGACGAACCGCGCGGTGCCCTTGTAGGTCACGGTGATCGGTCCCACCTTCACCTTCACCCGACCCGTGAACTCCTCGTCGGAGACCGTGTCGAGGGTCGCACCCGGCATGCACGGGGCGATCCGCTCGACGTCCAGCAGCACCCGCCACGCCTCGTCGACGGGCACGGGTACGACGAAGTCGTGGTCCAGCTGCACGGTTGCTCCTCTTGGCGGGCGAGTTGTTAGCGGGCGAGTTGTTAGCGGGCGGGTTGCGGGTGGGTCGGGACCGGCAGCAGCCGCAGGTCCTCGGGGGTGTCCACGTCGTCGGCCGAGCCGGTGTCCGCACACTCGACCGGCGTGACCAGCTCGGGATGGGAGCGCAGGTAGGTCCGCGCCCCTGCCTCGCCGACTGCTGCCTCGGCCACCGCCGGCCACAGCGCCCTGGCGAGCAGGACCGGGTTGCGCCGGCGGCCCTCGTAGGTGGCCACCGCCGCAACCGCGCCGTCGGCCCCCGCGGCGAGAAGACGGCGGACCGCCTCGGCGCCGACCAGCGGCTGGTCGACCAGGGCCACCAGGGTGGCCTCGGCGTCGGCCGGCAACGCGGCGAGACCGGCCCGTAGCGAGGAGCCCATGCCGTCGGCCCAGTCGACGTTGTGGCAGAGGTCCACATCGGTGAGCCGGCCCTGCGCGATGACCTCGTCGGCCGCCGCGCCCAGCACCACGGTCACCGACGAGCAGCCGCCATCGCGCAGCAGCCGGATACCCCGGCGTACGAGCGGCTCGCCGTCGAGGCGGACCAGCGCCTTCGGCTGACCCATCCGGCTCCCGGCGCCGGCGGCGAGCAGCAGGCCGGCCACCTTCATGACCGCTCCGCGGGCTGGCGGGTCTCGTGGATGGCACCGCCGGTCTCGGTCAGCGGCCGGCCGGTGCCCCCCCAGTGCAGGGAGATGATCTCGGCGGCGATCGAGACGGCGGTCTCCTCCGGCGTGCGGGCGCCGACGTCCAGGCCGATGGGCGAGCGCAGGCGGGCCAGCTCCGGCTCGGTCAGCCCGATCTCGCGCAGTCTTGCCAGCCGGTCCTCGTGCGTACGCCGGCTGCCCATCGCGCCGACGTACGCCGCCTCGGTCCGCAGCGCCACCTCGAGCAGGGGGACGTCGAACTTCGGGTCGTGGGTGAGCACGCAGATGACGGTGCGCGCGTCGACCGGCGTGCGCGCAAGGTAGCGGTGCGGCCACTCCACCACGACCTCGTGCGCGTCGGGGAACCGCTTGGCGGTGGCGAACACGGGCCGCGCGTCACAGACGGTGACGTGGTAGCCGAGAAAGACCCCGATCCGGGCCACTGCAGCGGCGAAGTCGATGGCTCCGAAGACCAGCATCCGCGGGGCGGGGGCGAAGGAGGACACGAACACGCTCACATCGTCGACCCGGCGCTCGCCGTGCGGGCCGTAGTGCCGCGCACCGGTCGCTCCGGTGGCCAGCAGGCCGCGGGCGTCGGCTTCGACGGCCACGTCGAGCCCCTCGGCGCCGAGGGAGGCAGCCGTGCGGCCCGGCCAGACGCCCAGCGCGCCGCCCAGCCGGGCCGGCCCGGCGATGATCGTGGCGAGGGCGACGGGCTCGCCGGCCGCTATCGAGTCCAGCACCTGCCCGAGCTCCGGCATCGAGGCCGGGTCGACCGGCTGGACGAACAGGGTGATCACGCCCCCGCAGGTGAGCCCGACTGCGAAGGCGTCGTCGTCGGAGTAGCCGTAGGTCTGCAGGACCGGCACCCCCGTCTCCAGCACCTGGGTGGCCAGCTCGTAGACGGCGCCCTCGACACACCCGCCCGACACGCTGCCGACCGCCTCACCCGTGACGCTGACCGCCATCGCGGCCCCCGGTGCCCGCGGCGCACTGCGGCTGACCTCCACAACGGTGGCCAGCGCGAACCGGGTGCCGGCGGCGTACCACTCACGCAGCGGCCCGAGGACGTCACGCACGCCGGCCACCCGACCGGCCGCCGGCGACCACTGCCGCCAGGCGCTCCAGCGCGGCCAGGCTGTGCCCGGCCACGAAGTCGTCAACGTAGGGCAGGGCAGCCGCCATCCCGCCGGCCAGCGGCGCGTACCCCTCCCGGGCGACCAGCGGGTTGGCCCAGACCACCCGGTGGGCGAGCCGACCCAGGCGGGCCATCTGGGAGCCGAGCAGGGCCGGGTCGCCGCGCTCCCAGCCATCCGAGAGCACCACCACGACAGCCCCGCGGGCCAGCCCGCGCTGGCCCCAGCGGTCGAGGAAGGCCTGCACCAGCTCGCCCAGGCGGGTGCCGCCGCTCCAGTCCGGAATCGCCGCGGCGGCGGCGGCCATCGCGCTGTCCGGGTCGCGCAACCCCAGCTCCCGGGTTACCCGGGTGAGCCGGGTGCCGATGGTGAACACCTCGGTCGCCCCCCGGCGCGAGGCGGCGTGGGCGAACCGCAGCAGGGCGTCGGCGTACGGCGCCATGGACCCGCTCACGTCCACGAGCAGGACGACGCGGCGCGGGCGCCGGCGGGGACGTTGACGCGGGAGCCGGGCCGTCTCGCCGCCTCGCCGGAGCATCTCGCGCATGGTGCGGGCTGGATCGACCCGCCCGCGCGGCGACGGCCGCAGCCGACGCGTACGCCGCAGCTCGCCGGGCATCGCGAACACGGCCAGCAGCCGGTTGAGCGTCTCCCGATCGGCCGGGTCGAGCGAGGCGATGTCGCGGTGCCGCAGCACCTCGGACGCACTGGCCACGTCCCGGACGGTGAGGGCGTCCCCGTCGGCGCCGCCGGCCGGTGGGTCGACGGCCGGCGCCAGGGCCAGCGCCGGGACGAGACGCCGCTGCGCAGCCGGTGGCCGGCGCGGGGAGCGCAGCCGCTCACCGCTGAAGTAGGCCTCGAAGGTCCGGTCGTAGCGGGGCAGGTCGTCGGCGCTGCCGCACAGCGTCAGCCGACCGGCCCAGTAGACGTCCCCCCGTCGGGCCGGGTCGAGCACGTCGAGCGCACCGACCATCGCCTGCACCCGGTCGGGACCGGCCGGCACACCCGCCGCCTGCAGGGTTCGGGCGAATCCGACCAGCGTGGCGGTCGCCCCGTCGACGTCGAGGGTCCGTGCCGCGCCGGTCACGACTCCGCCAGCACCTGGGCCACCAGCGAGCCGAGGTCGAGGCGGCGGGCCCGGTCGGTGTCCTCGCGGTACTTCAGCACCGAGCCGAGGGTGAGGGTCGCCAGCTCGGCATCGAGCGACTCGGCCCCCAGCGCCACCAGCGCCTCCGTCCAGTCGAGCGTCTCGGCGACCCCCGGCGGCTTGAGCAGGTCGGAGGTACGCAGGACCTGCACCGCCGCCGTCACCTGCTCGGCCAGCCGCTGGGTGGCGGCCGGCTGGCGGCGGCGGATGATCGCCACCTCACGGGCGAAGCCGGGGTGGTCGAGCCAGTGGTAGAGGCAGCGGCGCTTGAGGGCGTCGTGCACCTCGCGGGTGCGGTTGGACGTCACCACGACCACCGGCGGTACGTCGGCGCGCAGCGTCCCCAGCTCGGGCACCGTGACGCTGAAGTCCGACAGGACCTCGAGCAGGAACGCCTCGAACTCGTCGTCGGCCCGGTCGACCTCGTCGACCAGCAGGACACTCGGTGTGGTCTCCAG